>JAYRUI010000358.1:0-3960 GCA_041919175.1 Rheinheimera sp.
TTTTGCCAGAGCTCAGCAACAAAGTCCTGATTTACTCGTGGTCAACCCGCCGCGCCGGGGTTTAGGCGCTGAACTTTGTGCCACTGTTGCGAAGCTGCAGCCAGCCTGGTTGTTATATTCCAGCTGTAATCCGCAAACCTTGGCTCAGGACTTGGCCAGACTCAGCGAATACCAGCTGCAAAAAGCGCAGCTGTTTGATTTTTTCCCGCATACCGGCCATGTCGAAGTGCTTTGTTTATTAAAGCGGCAAAGCGACTAAGCTGGGTTTTTATTGGTTGTCTGGCAAATTTCCGGCAAGGGCAATTGCAGTTGGGTCAGGCTAATAAAACCATTTTCATTCAATTGCAGCTGATAAATCACACCATAATCCTGCTCAGTCAGCGGCTGTTGTGGCTGTTTGCTCAAAAGTGCTGCCAGCTCAGGCACTGTGTTGCTATGGCCAACCACCAGCGCTGATTCTTTTTGTTGCAATAGCTTTGTCGCCAGTGTTTTCAGTTCAGCGGCCTGGTAACTGACCAAAGGACGATCCGCAGTTTCCAATGCCGCTGCTGTTTGGCGCGTGCGCTGAAATTCAGTGTGGTAAAGCTTTTTCAGTGGCGTTTTTGCCAATAAAGTGGCCAGCGCTGATGCCTGGGCTTTGCCACAAGCAGACAACACCGGATCTTTACCTGCATCAGCCTTGTGGGCATGGCGCACCAGATACAGCTGATAAGGTGCCGCCACTAACTGAAAACTACTGAGCATCAGCAGTGTGGTGGCAACCCATTTAAAATTTCTAAACATTTTTTAACCCTTTTTATTCTGCTCAAACGTCCAATAGCTGAAATTCAAAAAATCAGGAGTTGACGATGAGCAATAGCATGTCTGTTTTTTACACTGCCTCAACACCACTGCGGGCGCGGCTTGGCACAGTGTTATTGGCCATTTTTATAACGTTATTGTTATTTCAGCTGATGGCCGGTTTATTAGGTGATGAAACAGCACCACCACCGCCTTTGCCAACACCTTTAGAAATTGAGCTGGCCGAGCCCAGACCTGACACGGCGGTGCAATCGAAAGTGACTTTAACACCACCAGCGCCGCCTGTGCCGCCGCCGGCAAACCAACGTTTTGAAATATCGGAAGAATCACAGCTGATAGGCGTGGAGGTTCCGGCAGCGGTGCCTGATATTGCCATCAGCCAGCAGAGCGGGCAATACCAGCAACAGGCTGATGTGGATGCCAGACCATTGGTGCGGGTAGAACCTCAGTATCCAGCGGCAGCAGCCCGTGATGGTGTCAGTGGTTGGGTGCAACTGAGTTTTAGTATTGATGCAACAGGTGCTGTCACTGATGTAGTGGTGCTGGACGCTGAGCCCAAACGCACCTTTGAACAAGCGGCAATCAGAGCATTAAGACGCTGGAAATACCAACCGTCGCTGGATAATGGCAAAGCTTATAAAACCACGGGTTTAACAGTGCAGCTTGATTTTAATCTGGAACCCTGACCGGGGCTGTGGCAGAGTCGTCACAAAGCACAACTCAGTTGCAGTGCCAGTCAGAAGGTCTGTACTGAGCGGTCTGGCTCAGATAAAACAATAAGATAACAAAAACAGCCAGCAGGAGCGCTTATGGGATGGAAACAAATCAGTGTACGCCTGGCGGGTATTGCCACAGCTGCATCGGCACACACAGTGTTGCCTGCCACCACAGAGCATAACGAGCTGAGCTGGTTATTTCAGCAGCATGCCGAAGCCTTGTATCATTTTTTATTAAAACAAAGTGACGCGGAGCTGGCGCAGGAGATCAGTCAGCAAAGTTGGTTAAAAGTACTGGAACTACGCCAGCAAAAAGCTCCGCGGCAGTCTGGATCCGGAGCTTTTGCAGCCGCTGCGCCAAACGCCCATTTTCAGCAGCGCAGCCAGTTTAAAACCTGGTTATTTGCGCTGGCCAGAAATGCACTTTTTGATGAACTGCGCCGTCACCAACGTTGGCGCGGCCCGGAACTTTGTGAAGAAACAGTGCTGTATCAGAGCGAAGCAAATAGCCAGCTTGATGCGCTGCTGATGGCAGAGCAGCAAAAGGCATTGCAGCAAGCTATTGATGTATTGCCGTTATTACAAAAAGAAGCCTTGTTGTTACAGCTGGAAGGTTTTTCGCTGGAAGACATTGCCAGCATCAGTGGCAGCCCGCCAGAAACGGTGAAAAGCCGGCTCAGATATGCAAGAGCCAGTCTCAGTCAAGCTCTGGAGCTTTTTTATGACCACAACAAATAACCCGATAAATGCGTCAAAAGACGGCAACAATAGTCAAGCCGCTGAATCTGAAGCGCAGTCTGATGCTTTGTCTGAGCAGCTGGCGATTTGGTATCAGCAAAGCCAGCAACAACAGCCAATGCCGGCAGCGGAAAAACAGGCATTGCAATCTTTGCTACTGGCTAAAACCAAACCTAAGTTCAGCGGCATGAAGGTGTTGGCACAGCAACTGCGACAGCTGTACAGCTGGCCCAGAGTACAGGCTTTGACCGCAGTGTTTGCACTGGGCCTTGGCTGGTTTTTAATCCAGCAGCAACAGCAGCTTACTTATCAAATTAGTCAGACGAACACTTTGTATCCGGTGCAGTTGCATCAGTTAAATAATGAAAGCCCGGCGCCATCACAATCCGGCGATACCAGACGGCAGCAAATTTATAGCGAGCGTTATCAGGACTATCAAAAAAGCCTGGCGGCAGGGCGTGTTTTTAAACAACAAGTGCTGGCCCGCCAGTCAGCCAGCAGTGGCTGGCAGCTCGATTTGTGTCAGAAAATGCAGTTACAGCTGAGCGATGGCTGGCTTGCGCAATTTAAACAGCAGCAACAATGGTCACAGCCGCAATGGGCACTGCTAGCCAGCAGCCGATATCTGGAAGTGTCGACTGGCATTAATGGCGAAATTATTGCGATAAAAGCGGCGGAGCAACCCCCTTCGTGCGCACCCTGAACAATGCTAAGGTCAAAGGACCAATTGAAGCGCAGCAGGTTATCTGCGCTTCAACTGTCAGAATCCATTCAGGAACACACTAAAAAAGCAGATGTTGCTTCGCGCCAAAGCGTCATTGAGTTACCATAACGGCGTTTTTTGCTTTGAGTTGTGCTGTTCATGACGGATTTAATTTACCTGCGTTCTTACCCTGAAGCTATTCAGCAACAAGTTCGGGTGCTGTTACAAAAAGACAGTCTGGGCGACACCTTAAAACGCCGTTATCCGGAAGAAAACCACAATATTCAAACCGACAAAGCTTTGTATGAACTGACGATGCAATTAAAACAACAGTTTATGAAAAGCAGCGACCCCATCAGCAAAGTGCAGTTTGACCCGAAAATCCATGTGATCCACAACGCGCTTGGCACGCACAGCCAAATCAGCAGGGTGCAGGGTGGGAAACTAAAAAGCAAAAATGAAATCCGTGTCGCCAGCTTGTTAAAACAAATGCCGTTGCCTATTCTGCGCATGGTGGTTGTGCATGAATTAGCCCATTTAAGGGAAAAAGATCACAACAAGGCGTTTTATCAATTGTGTCAGTACATGGAACCCCAGTATCATCAACTTGAACTGGATTTACGATTGTTCCTGACCTGGCGTGACTTTATCAGCTGAATTTATATTCCGGCGATAACGGCAATAACGGGGGTGACAGGTGGCAAAAACAACGCATATTTTTGTGTATGGTTTATTAACTTTTCCGGAGATAGTGACGGCCATTACCGGCCGGCATATTCAGATGAAACCGGCAGTGCTGACTGGTTTTCGTCGTTTTGGTTTAAGTCAGAGCCCAACCCAAACGCCGGTGCCGGTGTTATTGCCAGAGGTTGGGTTTCGTCAGGCAGGTCAGTTATTGCTGGATGTTGACGAAGAAGCGGTAAAAAAATTAGATTTTTTTGAAGAGCTGGACTCAGGGCATTATCTCAAAACGCCGGTCCGGGTTGAAAGCGAGGGTCATTG
>JAYRUI010000359.1:0-3955 GCA_041919175.1 Rheinheimera sp.
TCCGGACCAATCTGGGATGGTAATAATGCTGAAATATAGTTGTCGTTAAAATTGGTATTAAAATCAAAAGCGCCAGCCGGACTTCCGCCTAAAATACCACCGGTTGAATACACCTGATCACCAGCGGTTAACACACCATCATTGTTGCTGTCTTGCACCCGTGAATAAGAGTTATAAGCAAACTGCATTTCGGTAAACCAGCCCGTTGCATTGGTGGAACCGACATAATTGCTATTGCCGCCATAATCGGCGCCCATATCTACATAAACAGGTTGCGCCAATACCGGCGCTGCCATCAAGCCACTTAACATCACTAAAGTTTTAATTTGCATCTCTACCCTCCTGTAAAAAATATGCATTGATAAAACCAAGTGGTCACATAGCAAGCAATAAGCCACCTTTTAATTTAATGTTTTTAATGGATTTATTACATTAGTTTCTAATAATATGACAAATAAATTGACATAACAGGTACAAAAAATTACAAACAGAAAAAGTCTGCTGGCAAGCCAGCACTGATGAACAACGGAGTTCGAGGGTTAAGTCGGTTCAGAAACGATGAGATTCAACAGCTAAACAAGGGAAGTGTTGCAACACTGGCGAGCACAAAAACAAGCCGCTGAGCTTTATTCAATCAATTCAGCCAAATTTAAGCGGCAATCCCATTAAAATCGCATCTTCTTTGCCCGTTGCTGTTGGGTAATAACCAGGTCTTTTACCGGTTTGGTGAAAACCAGCCAGCTGATATAACTGAATAGCTTTAAGATTACTTTCCCGTACTTCAAGCCAGCAATCAAAAGCGCCCAAAGCTTCAGCTTGCGCAATAAAATGGTCCAGCAACTGCCGGCCAAAACCATGTCCCTGCAGCTGAGGGTCAACACAAATATCAAATAAACTGGCTTCACCGGCAATAAAGTTACCGATATAAAAACCGGCAATATGCCCTTGTTGCAAAAGCACAAAATTAAAATAACGTTCACCAAAACAACTTTCAAATGTGGTTTTGGTCCAGGGGTGACTGGTCGCTGATTGTTCAAGTGCCAACATGGCATCAATGTCAGTGGGCAAAGCGACACGGATCAATACATCAGACATTATTTAACCTGGGATTCAGCAGTTGCCACAATTGGCGTTTAAGAGTGGCTTGTTGCAACAAGCTCAGTTCGGGGGTGATCAACAGATCCGCTTCACAATAACAATGACTGGCCTTGGGCTCAATCTGCCAGCTTAATTGCGGTGTAAGTTGTGACAACAACAACCGGATATCACTTGCAAGCAACATAGGTTCTGTTGTTTCAGCAGTTGTTTGTTGGGATTTGTCGCCGGTAAGCGCGGGCTGCTGAACAGCAGTTAAAGCAAAGTGCTGAAACTCAGTGTTCAGACTCAGGTTTTTAATATTCAGGAGGTGCAGCAACTGCTGCTGATGTGAATTCAATTTCATCTTCAGAAGAAGTGGCAGGGGCAGAGGGATTCGAACCCCCAACCATCGGTTTTGGAGACCGCTGTTCTACCAATTGGAACTATGCCCCTAGCGTTGGAGCGGCCATTATACAAAACGAAACCTAAAGGTAAAGCAAAAATCTCGCTGCAATCAATCAACTGCACACAAAACGTCCATTTATCATTTATTTGCTCAGTACTTCACCATAACTCAGCCGATTCACAGCGTAAAGTGCTGACCAAAACTGACAATACTGTACCTTTGAATAGAAAATTTGCTAGGATGCGGCTGTTTTTGCTGACAAAACATTCACCTGTGCAGAGCACAGAATCAATTCAGCTTGCCAGTAAGGCAGGTACAAGCTACAACTAAATAAACTTGGATCTCAGACATTTAAGGAAGAATGATGAAATTATCCGATTGTTCAGTGCTTATTATCGACGATGTCACTTCAGTACGTGAATACCTGCGCCAGACGTTAATGTTGCTTGGTATCAGTCATGTCAGTGAAGCCTCAGACGGCAGCCACGGTATTAGCAGTTACAGCAAGTTAAAACAGGATGTGGTGTTTTTAGATATCGAATTGCCTGACTGCGACGGCAAAACCTTGTTAAAACAACTAAAAGAAATCAACCCTGACGCCAATGTCGTGATTATGACGGCACACAGCACTGTGGAAAACGTGCAACAAAGTATTCTGGCCGGTGCCTGTGGTTTTATTGCCAAACCATTTTCGGCGAAAAAAATTGAATCTGTACTCGCCAAATGCAACAAATTGCAGGCAGAGCGCTGTTAAAGCACTCTGCGGTAATCACAGTCTAAATTGAAGCTTTGGTGCGCAGCGCCTGGCCGCTAAATTTCACACCATCCCAGCCGGTACGCATAAAATTACGGATATTGCCGTGGTTATTGCCTTTTAAGTCTGGCAGCACCTCAAGCCGGTAATAATCACCAAACAACTGTAAAGTCTGTGGTTCTGACAGCTGATGCAACAACGCAAATGCCAGAATTTTGCACGAACCGTTGTTTTCCCCCGCCGCATTTGCCTGTTCACCATTTTGAAAAGCCGTTGGCGTGAACTGATACAAGGCATCAATCAGTTCAATGCTCTGCTGAAAACTGATGGTCTCGGGTTCAGTACTTAACTGACGAAAAAATGCTTCTAACATAACGCACCTGATTAAAGTTTAACCAATAGCTGCCGATAACCGTAGTGAATCACTGTCAATCTACGGAGCTCATGATGAATATCGTCACAGCTACTCAACAATTTGCAGTACACGAACATACATTATTTCAACAGGCAAGGCTGGAAATTCCGAACAGGCCCAATACAGCATCACAGCGCCCTGCAACACCCGGCAGCAACGCCGCAGCGGTTGCAACCCCTTCGCCAGCAGTGCCTTCTGCCGAAAAAATCAGCACTGAGTCTAAGGCATCTGAAGAACAAAATGAAGATGCCTTACCTTTTAACGCCTTACAAACCATAGGTGTGGTGAAGCGAATTCTGGAGCAGCTGACAACAGGTAAACTATTGTCGTGGATTGAAGGCGGTTCAGCACAGAAAATCGCAGCTCAGCTGCAACAGAATGCGCCCTCAACTGAAGCGGCACCGCCAGCCGCGCCGGAAGATAACGGCAGCACTGTATTGGAATGGAATTATCGTTATCAGGAGCTCAGCGCCAGTTTCAGCGGTGAAGCAGCGCTGCAGGATGGCAGAAAAATCAGCTGGTCTTTTGATTTTGGCATCAAAGAAGAACATTTTTCCTTTCAGAGTTATCAGCAAGCTGCACTGAAAGATCCATTAGTGCTGAGCATGACAGGCACGGCTGTTTCACTGCAAAACACCGGCACAGCCTTTGATTTTAGTGGTGATGGCAACAATGCCATGCTGCCCGGGCTTGGCAATGGCCAGTATTATCTCGTGAACGATCAAAACAACAACGGCAAAGCTGACGATGGTACTGAACTCTTTGGCCCTGCCTCAGGCCAGGGTTTTGCTGAACTTGCCAGGTTGGATGACAACCAGAACGGTTTTATTGATGCGACAGATAAGCGCTGGCAACAGCTCGGGCTTTGGGATGGCAAATCTGCTGTTAAATCTCTGGCCGATATGGGCATTGCCGCTATATCTGCACAATCTGTTGCCACAGCTTTTGGTTTGTATGATGGTAACCATCTGCTTGGCCGTATTGCACGCAGTGGCATTTTTCTGACTGAACAAGGCATGCCTGGCCTTATCCAACAGGTCGATTTAAATATCTGATAATTTTTTAATGAAGGGCCGGATCTGGCTGATCCGGCAGCCGGGAAAAGTTACACTGGCTGCCAAGTCAGTTTCCGGATCTGTTTTATGCTCAGTAGCCAGCAATGCCAACAAGCGCGGTTAAGCCGCGACAAACGTTTTGATGGCCTGTTTTACATTGCAGTATTAAGCACAGGTATTTATTGCCGGCCCGTGTGCCCGGCGCGTTTACCAGCCGAAGCCGGTGTCAGATATTATGCCAGCCAAAG
>JAYRUI010000360.1:0-3952 GCA_041919175.1 Rheinheimera sp.
CAAAGCTGGATGTCGATGCCTTGTTGGATATGCCTTTTGCAGAGCGCAGCGCCGCTATTTTACAGGCGCTCATTGGTGATGAATTGCCCCAAGCTGAGTTGTCAGCCTTGGTGGCCGAAGCTTTTGCTTTCCCGGCGCCGCTGGCGGAAGTTACAGAGGATGTTGCTTGTTTAGAGTTATTTCACGGGCCAACTTTAGCTTTTAAAGACTTTGGCGGCCGTTTTATGGCGCGGGCTTTAATGGCGTCACAACAGCGTTCCGGCGTGAAAAAAACCACGATTGTCACTGCCACCTCAGGTGACACAGGCGCAGCCGTTGCCCATGCGTTTTATCAACAAGCCGGGGTGGATGTGGTGATTTTGTTCCCCAAAGGCAAAATCAGTGTGCTGCAGGAAAAACTTTTTACGACGCTTGGTAAAAACATTCACACCCTGGCGGTGGACGGAGATTTTGACCAGTGTCAGGCGTTGGTGAAAGAAGTATTTAACGACCGCGCTTTAGTAGAAAAGCTGAATATCAACTCGGCAAACTCTATTAATATCAGCCGCTTATTTGCGCAAATTTGTTATTATTTTGAAGCTGTCGCCCAGGTGCCAGCAGCAAAACGCCAGAATATTGTAGTGTCTGTACCCAGCGGTAACTTTGGCAACTTAACTGCAGGTTTAATTGCCAAGGTATTGGGTTTGCCGATTAAACGCATGATAGCTGCCACCAACGCCAATGATACAGTACCAAGGTATTGGCAAAACGGCATCTGGCAGGTCAAACCAACAGTGGCCACTTTGTCCAATGCGATGGATGTGAGCGCGCCGAATAACTGGCCAAGGGTGGAAGATTTGCTGGCACAAGGTGTGATTGGCCGCAATGATTTAAGTACGGCCATGGTTGATGAAGAAGACACCCAGTTAGCCATGCGTCAATTGTCGCAGTTGGGTTATTTATCTGAGCCGCATGCCGCAGTAGCTTACCGGGCGTTGAAACGCGAATTGCAGCCGGGTGAATTTGGTATTTTCTTAGGCACTGCTCACCCTGCTAAATTTAAAGAGCAGGTAGAAAATATCCTCGGTAACCCAATCGCATTACCAGCTGAATTAGCGGCCGTTGCCGGCGAACCAAGTTTAGCTGTCGACATGGCGGCAGATTTTGTAGAATTGCGCACAAAGTTACTTGCTCTTGCTGAATAAGCGGAGAACATCAGGAAAATAACTGTGCATTTAAGCTGGCATGACGTGATAGGGGCTGAAAAAACGCAGCCCTATTTTCAAAAAACCATCGACACTGTAAAACAAGCACGGGCTGCCGGTGAGGTGATTTACCCGCCGGAAGCCGATGTGTTTACCGCTTTTAAACTGACAGATTTTGCCAATTTAAAAGTGGTGATCATAGGGCAGGACCCTTATCACGGCCCCAATCAGGCACATGGTTTGTCGTTTTCAGTGCGCCAGGGCGTTGCCATTCCGCCGTCACTGCGCAATATGTATAAAGAGTTAGCGCTGGAATACCCCGCTTTTCAGATGCCCAAACATGGTTGTTTAGAAAGTTGGGCGACACAGGGCGTATTGTTATTAAATACCGTGCTGACCGTGGTGGCTAATCAGCCTAATTCGCACCGTGAGCTGGGTTGGGAGCAATTTACCGACAATGTCATCCGGGCCATCAGCGACAAAGCTGAGCCTGTGGTGTTTTTGCTCTGGGGTTCACATGCCATTAAAAAGCAACGTTTGATCAACGCGGCAAAACATCAGATTTTAACGGCGCCCCATCCGTCGCCTTTGTCGGCGCACCGCGGCTTCCTGGGTTGTGGTCACTTTGCCAAAGCCAACGAGGTGTTAACCGCCTGGGGCAAAAGCCCAATCGACTGGCAGATCCGCTAACAGCTTTGCCTGAAGATATATTGACGAAATAACATCAAAAACAGCATCAGCGCCAAACTGATACTGTTTTTGTTTCAGGAAATGCCGGAGGCTGAAAAGCAAAAAGCCCAACTGCAGAAGGTTGGGCTTTGGTTGCTAAATCAGCTGTTCCAGTAATTCGTCGTCGAGGGTTAAATCTATGTCTTCCAGTTCCTTGCGCAGTCGCTGCCGCTCTTTGACCGCTTCAATTTCGCGCCATTTGCGTTTCACCGCTCTGCCGCTTTTTGCTGCTGGCCGCTCCAACATGTTCAGTAAGTCCTCAAAGCTTTCCATACTGCACCTCGCTGAGTTGTTGTTATTTTCGCCAAAATTGATAACACACTTTGATGCAAAATAAAATAGCCAGATGACAGAAAAATGAAGGTGAGATGAACAATTTTTGTGAAGTGAATAAAGCAGCAGAGCATGTTTTGCGGCGCTCTGGCTATGGTGGATATTAGCGATAAAAAAGGGCAGTCAAATGACTGCCCTTATCTTTTTAATAATCAATAATTTATTTCTGGAACAGCTTAATTAATCTGCTGGTGGATGCATCAAACTGATGTTGTTGCTGGCCAGATAACACCTGATAAATAGGGCTGGATAGCTGCTTACCGAGCTCCACACCCCATTGATCAAAAGAGTTAATGTCCCACAGCACGCCTTGCACAAACACTTTATGTTCGTACAGTGCTATTAAGGCACCGAGGTAATAAGGCGATAACTCTGGCAATAACAAAGTGTTGCTTGGTTTATTGCCTGGCGACGCTTTATGTGGCGCCAGCCTTGCTGCATCTGCTGCACTGCCACCTGCTGCCAGCACTTCGGCATGGGCTTCGCTGATGGTTTTGCCTTGCATCAGCGCCTGCGTCTGGGCAAAACAATGTGCAGCCAGGCGTTGGTGATGATCGGTTAAATCATGCGCTGGCTGAACAGGCAGAATAAAATCGGCTGGCACTGCCAATGCACTTTGATGCAGCAGCTGATGGTAAGCATGCTGACCATTGGTACCGGCATCACCCCAAATCACCGGGGCAGTGGCAAGCTCCAGACTATTGCCTTGTGCGTTCACTCCTTTGCCGTTACTTTCCATATCCAGCTGCTGCACATAAGATGGCAACAAGCGTAAATAATGGCTGTAAGGCAACAGTGCATGGCTTTGACAACCATGAGCGTTAATGTACCAAACGCCTAACAGCGCCAGAATCACCGGCATATTTTCGGCAAGGGGGGTTTCAACAAAATGTTGGTCCATGGCAGCAGCGCCAGCCAGCAATTGCTGGAACTGAGTGACACCCAACATTAAACAGAGCGGAAAACCAATAGCCGACCACAATGAATACCTGCCGCCAACCCAGTCCCACATCGGCAGAATATGTTCAGGCACTATGCCAAATTCGGCAGCTGCTTTGATATTGGATGAGGTGGCCCAGAAGTGTTTGGCAATAGCGTTTTTATCGGCGCCGTTGTCGAGAAACCACTGCCGGATGGCCAGCGCATTTTGTTTGGTTTCTTCAGTGCCAAAAGATTTAGAAGCGACAAACACCAGGGTAGTTGCCGGATCCAGACCTTTGACCACATCGGTCACCACAGCACCGTCAATATTACCGGCAAAGTGAATTTGCACCGGACTGATGTTGTAAGGTGTTAAAGCTTCTACCGCCATTTGTGGACCCAGCAAAGAGCCACCAATACCAATCCAGACAAGGTCGGTGATGGGCTCACCGCTATATCCTAAATATTGTGAGTTATTCAGTTGCGTGACCAGCTGATGCATTTTTGCATGACAATCGGCAATTTCACCGCTGATATCAGCACCATCCAGGCTCAAATTGGCCGTGACAGGCGCACGCAGCGCTGTATGCCAGACACTGCGCTCTTCAGTATTGTTTATTTTGTCGCCGGCAAACATCTGCGCTTTTTTCTGCGCGAGCGGGCTTTGTTCTGCCAGGCTCAGCAGTTGCTGCCAAATGGCATCTGTGATCAGATTTTTGGAATAATCCAGCTCAATGCCACAGGCATTTAAGGCAAAACGTTCAGCACGGTTTGGATCTTTGGCA
>JAYRUI010000361.1:0-3941 GCA_041919175.1 Rheinheimera sp.
GTCCGCAAGTGGGCTGAGATCGGAAGTGGCACTAAACCATAAATAAAAATACTCCAGCGGCATCCCACGCAGCGGCGATAAATCTACTTTTGCTTCGGTCGACAAACCAAGTTCAGTTAAAGCTAAACCTTGCAGCGGCGACAAATCCACGGTTTTAGCCTGAAATATATGCAGTTTTCTAAGCGCAGCCAGATTTTTCAGCGCGGATAAATCCACCACAGGGTTGTATGCCAGATAAAGCTCACGCAATTTGCTTAAGCTTTGCAACGGTTCCAGCCGCGCTATTTTATTGTCACGCGCTTGCAGTGTGGTCAGATTGACGGCATGTTGCAGGCCCTGCACATTGACGATATTGCGGTTGCCGATATCCAGCGTAGTTAAAGCGGCCACCCGGCTTTTTGGGATCGCAGTCCCGGCATCCAGCTGTAATACATTGCGCATCGCGGCATCGAGCTGCGGATCCGGGAACACCACCACAGAATCAGGGTTAAAGCTGGCTGTGACAGTACAAGGCGCTGTGACAGGTGCCGTGGTGTAAATATTGCCGTTTAACACCCCATTGCAGCCTGTCGCAGTGCTGATATCAAAACCTGTGTCAGGTGTTAAGGTCAGCTGTAACGAAGTGCCATGCTGCACTTGCTGGCTGCTTGGGCTGATGCGCCCGCCTGCGCTGCTGGTGGCGCTCACCTGATAACTGGCGCCGGTAAAAGTAGCGGATACCTGACAATTGGCGGTGACCGGCGCCGTTTGATACAAATCGCCCGTCATACTGCCACCACAACCACTGATTTGGGACAGCATATAACCGCTATCGGGTACCACATTCAGCCTGGCCACGGCACCGGGTGCAACCACCTGACTGGCCGGCGTTAAACGCCCACCGCTGGCAGGCGCAGCTGTGACCAAAAAGCCCTGAATATTAAAAGTGGCACTGACCTGACAAGCAGCAGTAACAGCTGCCACGCTGTACAAAGTACCATTCAGGCTGCCACTACAACCCGTCACGCTATTAATCTGATAACCCTGAGACGGCAACACTGTCCACTGCGCAGGTTCCCCGTATAAAACCTGTTGTTCAGCAGGAGAAATGCTACCGCCAGCACCTGCAGTTGCGCTTAACAATAAACTTTGTTTTTTAAAGCTGACACTAACAGTGCAGGGAGCAGTCACCGCACTTACGCTGTAATTCAAACCATTGAGGCTACCGTTACAACCTGTAGCGCTGTCCACCACAAAACCGGTTTGCGGCAGCAGGCTAAAAGTGGTGCTCTGGCCCGCCCTCAGCTGAACACTGGCCGGACTGATACTGCCACCGACCCCGGCCTGAGTGCTGATAAGGTAACTGGGCGTGTCCGGTGCTGCCGGGCTATCTGAGCCACCACCGCCGCCACAGCCGGTTAAAAGAACAGTGAAAGTGAAATACAAGCCGGGTCTGAAGTTCATGATGGTGCTCCTGTCACAGCCACAGCTGCGGTATCATCCTTTATTTACGTTGCTCTGGCTGGTGCGGTTTTTGTAGCTTTGGAAAGCTGACACAGCTTTTCACTGAAACCCTGCTTCACCTGAATAGCAGCCTGAATGCGTTTCAGTATAACTTTTACAACGCCAGAGCAATGATCCTTTTTCCTGTCAGCGCTGCTCTGTTGTTGAGCAGGTCGTTGTCTGCCAGATTCTGGTCTAACAAAAACACTTTGAACTACGGCTGAACCAGTGCCGGGCATCCCCTGATATCGCCAACAATCTTGCTGTCAGCCGCGGTTCAGCCGCACTCCCTTTCATAACAGCTGGTTTTAAAGACACAATAAAAAATGCCAGTCGTTAAACTGGCATTTTCTGCTTGGATGTTGCAGGTTAAACCGCGTCTTTGTATTTAACCACTGTCACCCTGTGGTTAGAGTCACGTACTTTAGCGCACACATACTGCCGTAAGTTTGAACCAATTTGTGGTGCTTCCAGCCGGCATTTCATCATTTGCGCTTCTGCACCATAAAGTTTCAGGCGCTCTGCCGTTAAGTCTGCCAGCATCTTTTTTTGTTCCGCAGATAAATTGGCGGTGAGTTTGTTATAACGACGTTGCCAGTCAGGAATTTGTTGCTCCAGTGCCACCCCCAACCAGACTAAACCTTCAGTAGGGTTGGCTTCAGTGCCAATACCTGCCAGATAATAAGTACCCACCAGGTATTGTGCTGTTTTTTCACCATAACGGGCGTATTCCAGCATAGCGTCAAAAGCTTTGCCGCTTTTTTCATGCTCGGCGGCGCGTAATGCTGTTTTATATTTGCCATCATAAGCACTGCTCGACATCGTTACTTTTTCGCCAACCGCTGCATGAGCTTGCATGGCAAACAAACACACACCTATTAAACAGAGTTTTTTCAGCATTTATTCTTCCTTGTATCGCAACTTTGAAATCTATGTCTTTGTTATACCAGTGAACCATGACAACTTTCGAATGCAAATTGTAAAAAATTATTTAACATGAAAAACACAGTGTTATTCAATGATGTGGCTGGCGACACCACTGCACTTTGCATTACACGCTGACACCAGGGTTAGAACAAAGTCATTCATCTATCAGTCAGATTATCCGGACATAATCAGCTCAAGATGGATCAATCACATTTCGGAAGAGGATTTTAACAATGCACCAGCTGAAGCTTACATTGCTCCGCCCCTTGTCTGCCTGCACCCTGATGGCGCTATTTGCCACCAACTTAGCGGCACAACAAATTCCGGCAGCACAACAACAAATGTTATTACAAATGGCGGAGCAGTCAGGCTTGCTGCAACAAGCCTCTGCTTGCAGTGGTGTCAGTAGTGGCAAGCTGAAACAACATTTAGCTAAAGCATTGCAACAATGCCCGCTGAGCAGCAACGGCATGCCAGATGAACAATGTGTAAAACGTCAGGTGATTCAACAGTCCGGTGTTTCCGCTGCCACAGTGCAAAAATGTGAACAACTGGCCAAACAGGCGCAACAACAACATCAGCAGTCTTCCACTGAAGCTCAGCTGAATAAACTTTTTGCCAGTATTGGTGACAGAGAGCCAACCACAGCAGAACAAATGCAGATTGATCAACTGACCAATAATTTGCAGCAGGAAGGCATAGCGCAGATGCGCTCGGCTGTTGACAGCCTGGTGAATGCCAGCCAGGGCACCACAGCCAATATTCCGGCACCAATGTATCCCGGCAGTAAAGTGCTGGTGCATTTACCGGCGCAAGGTATGGTGAAGTTTGGCGATAGTCAGGTCGTCAGCTTACCGGGCGTTTCTTTTGCAAGCACTGCAACAACTGCAGAAGTGCTGCGCTGGTATCAACAAAAGTATACAGCTTATAAAAAACGCAAAATTGATTTGGGTGGTGAGCCTGATCATCTGTTATTAAAAAATGCCCCTGAACCTTTTGATTACATGAAAATGCTGCCGCAATTGCCCGGCATTCCGCATGTGTTTATTACCGTCGCAACTGACGAAACCAAACGGCATTTACCAGGTGCAAAAACGTTGTTTACTGTCACCTATCAGCCTTAACACCCGCCCAGGCAACCACCTTCACAAAACGCCGGCCAACAACCGGCGTTTTGTTTTTTATCCGCCCTCTGTCAGCACTTCTCCATCAGCCGCTGCTATCAGCTTATTTGGCTTTGTTTTGCTGATTGGCATGACAACATCAGCAAAACCGGCAACTACAGCAACTAAACACAGCAGCCTGGTGAGTGCCGGACACAATGCTGGACACAACGGCAGACACAAGGGCAGCGTAACAACAATCTTTCATGCAGGCAGATTAGCCTGCTGATAGCACGGTGTTTTCTGCTATGATCGCGCCATTCACCGGTGTTGTTGTCTGATGTTCAGAACTTTCAGCCAAAAGCCGTTACTTAGCAGGGACTTGTATGATCAACTATTTCCGCGTGCTTGGCGTTAAAGCCAGCGCCA
>JAYRUI010000362.1:0-3922 GCA_041919175.1 Rheinheimera sp.
CATCAGGTAGTTTAAATGCTTTATAAGTCAGGCTCTGATCACCACCGTTAAAGAAAATTGCATCGGCTTTACGAATGGTGTTTACCGCGTTGTCCGCACCTTTTAAACAGAAGGTTTTTTGCGCCAATAACAAATCAGGATACACACGGCCACGCTGATAACTGCCCTGCTCTTTAATCACATGCTGCAGATAATTCTGGCAACCGCTTTCAAGGCCAGCACTGTCGCGTTGTGCCGCCTGATAGGCCGCATTCACCGGCAACCAGCTGGCATCAGCGCCTAACTGTTCGAATAAATCCAGGTAATAATCAACTGCGGCAAAAGGGTCGCGGCCTGAGGCTGTGACCACCAGGATCCTTGGCGCTCTTTTACCACTGACTTCAGTGGCAAGACCAACAAACTGCTGGTACAAAGCCAGCGAAAACGGATCTTTACTTTGCAGCGGCAAACTTTGTTCTTTTTTACGGTCGCGTTTTAAACCAGGCTGCACCACTTCTACTTCAAGCTGATCAAACACATAATTGCGTTCAGCTTCAGTCAGGCTGCTGTATAACTCGCGTCCTGACACAAAAACGCCGTTGTGTTCAACTTCGCTCGAACGCCATAATCTGGCGAGTTCACGTTCAGTCACCTGACTGTCGGTCAGTTTGTTTTGTAAAAAACGCAACATGGCGCCAACCTGGGCAGCAACAGCTTTACGCGGTTCAGGCCAAAAATTGTCGTTGGCGATATTCTCAATATATTTGCTCTGCACGCTGAACAACGCAGCTGTTTTGGCATCATTGTCAAAACTGGCAGCTTCATTACATTCTGAGCGCTGACCGGACGCGCACACAGAGGCGCCTCCACCTATCAGCATCATCGAATAGGACGGCATTTTTTTGGTTGATTCTGTAGTTTTTGCGTCTGCGGCGTGGACCGATAACAGCGGTAACATTGATGCCAGAACTGACCAGCAACAGTGGGCTAATTTCATAGTCTCTTCTTGTTTTAATAGGTTGAAGGCGCTAAACGAATGAAAATAAGGCTGTTAGATTAACTGGTATTGACATCTTTGCCAATTACAGATAATCCTAAATAGCTATTTTCCAACCTTAATGCTGGTTATTTGGTCGTTCAATGTTAAAAAACGCCGTGTTACTGCCAAGCTATCATTACTCGCCCTACTACTTATCGGAGTGGTTTAACGAGTAGCCCCGGGCCTGCCGCTTTTGCTGCAGCGCCATTTGTATTGTCCTGCGATAGCGCCTTCATTGGCCTGTGCTTCTATCATCTGTGTACTGCAGCCCGTTTATTCAGCCAGCTATTTTTAGCTGCTGGTATTGTTCCGGTTTTATAAACTGAGATTTTTCAGATGCAACAGACTTCAACCACCAAAGCACTCAGCATGCCTGATGCTTTTGTTATTTTGTTTTTTGTGATGGTGCTCGCCGCTCTGGCGTCCCACCTGGTGCCTGCCGGTAGTTTTGAACTCTTACCGGCAACAAACAATGCCGCCGGTGAACTGCAAAAACCGCGGATTGACCCACAAAGCTTTAGCTACAGCCAGGATACCAACCAGGGTGTGGTGCTTTTTGCCGAACAAAGTGAAACCGGTTTTCTGAATTACGCTTTTGAAGGTTTGGTGTCCGGTGACAGAAATGGCGCCGCCATTGGCGTGATTGCCTTTATTCTGCTGACCGGTGGTGCTTTTGGCATCATTATGCAATCCGGTGCGGTAAACAATGGCATTCTGGCACTGATTCAACACACCCAGAATATGCAAATTTTGTTTATCCCGCTGATGTTTACGCTGTTTTCATTGGGTGGTGCTGTCTTTGGCATGGGTGAAGAAGCCATCGCTTTTTGCATAGTGCTGCTGCCGCTGATGCTGGCTTTAGGATATGACGCCATCACTACGGTACTGGTGACTTATATCGCCACTCAGATAGGTTTTGCCACCAGCTGGATGAACCCCTTTAGCGTGGCCATAGCCCAGGGCATTGCCGATTTACCGCTGATGTCGGGCGCGCCTTATCGTATGGTGTTATGGCTGGTATTTACGCTGTTTGGCATTGTTTTTACCATGCGTTATGCCGCCAAAATCAGAAAAAAACCGGAACTTTCTGTGAGTTTTCACTCAGATCAAAAGCTGCGTAGTCAGCAACTGGCGCAACAGCAGTCCACTTTTGGCGCCCTTGATGCCGCCATTTTAACCTTGTTTGTGGCAGGCATTGGCTGGGTAATTTGGGGTGTTGTGGCTCGCGGTTATTACATTCCACAAATTGCGACCCAGTTTTTTGCACTGGGTTTAGCCACAGCTATGCTCGCGATTCTCGGCAAAAGAATGACTGTCAATGGCGCAGCTGATGCATTTAAACAAGGTGCGGCCGAGCTGTTGCCGGCAGCCTTGATAGTGGGCATGGCCAAAGGCATTGTGCTGATTTTAGGGGGAGACGACCCGACTCAGCCTTCTGTGCTGAACACCCTGCTGCATCTGGCCGGTGAGAGTTTTAATGATGTGCCTGCTTATATAGCTGCCTGGATGATGCTGATTTTCCAATCCATTTTTAATTTTTTTGTCACCTCAGGTTCAGGCCAGGCCGCTTTAACGATGCCGCTAGTGGCGCCGCTTTCCGATTTGGTTGGAGTATCCAGACAAATTGCCGTGCTGGCGTTTCAGCTGGGTGATGGTTTAACCAACTGTATAGTTCCCACTTCAGCCTCACTTATAGGCTGTCTTGGTGTAGTGCGGGTGGACTGGATGTTATGGGCCAAATTTGCCTGGAAACTGCAACTATGGTTGTTTGCGCTGGCAAGCCTTGCCGTGGTTGTTGCTGTTGCCATTGGTTATCAATAAGGAGCCTGCCATGAGCTTAATGAAATTATTTAAAAACGCCCATTTGCTGAGTCCTGTTGATTTAGGCCAACAAGATGTGTTGATTGCCGGAAATCTTATTATTGCGATAGGTCAGGATTTGTTGATCGGTAATCATAATTTTCCGGTTGAAATTATTGATGCCAGCGACTGCTATTTAACCCCTGGTTTTGTTGATTCGCTGGTGCATTTTATTGGTGGGGGTGGTGAAGGTGGTTTTGCCAGCCGGACGCCGGAAATGCAGCTGACTGACGCCACTTTGGGTGGTGTCACTACCGCCATCGGCGTGCTTGGTACAGACGCAACCACCCGCACTTTAACCAATCTGCTGGCCAAAGCCCATGCGCTGGAAATTGAAGGAATTTCAACGTATTGCCACACCGGCTCTTATCAAATTCCTTGCCGCACTTTAATGGGCTCAGTCACTGACGATTTGATCCTTATCGACAAGTTTATTGGCGTGGGTGAAATTGCCATCAGCGATCATCGTTCGTCCCAACCTACTTTAACTGAACTGCGTAAAGTGGCAGCAGAAGCCAGAGTGGGCGGTATGCTGGCTGGTAAAGCCGGTATTGTCAGTGTGCATGTGGGGGCCGGTGCTTCATTACTGGACCCGCTGCATCAGGCGGTGAATGGCACTGAGTTATCGCTAAAACAATTTTACCCCACCCATATCAACCGCAATCAGGACGTTTTTGCCGCGGGTATCCGTTTTGCCAAAGCAGGTGGTGTGATTGATTTTACCACCAGCACAACAGCTTACGACTTAAAGCATGGTGAAGTGGCCGCAGCACAGGCTTTGGCCATGGCGCTGGAGCAACAGATACCGGTTTCGAACCTGACCATGAGCTCAGACGGCAATGCCAGTTTGCCGCTTTTTAATACACAAGGAGAATTGCTTGGGCTTGAAGTTGGTAAGGTCAGCTCTTTGTATCAAAGTGCCAGAAGCGCGATACTGGATTTTCACGTAAAACCAAGCGACGCCATTGCTGCGATAACCTCCTCCCCTGCATCTGTTTTGGGTCTGCACCACAAAGGCAAACTTGTAGTTGGTAAAGACGCCGA
>JAYRUI010000363.1:0-3920 GCA_041919175.1 Rheinheimera sp.
CCATGGCTGCCGGCAGCAGTTTTAGTGTGATCACCGGCGGCCCGGGCACCGGCAAAACCACCACTGTCGTCAAATTGTTGTTACTGCTGCAACAGCTGCAACAAAGCCGGGGTTTACCTTATCTGCAGATCCGGCTGGCGGCACCCACGGGCAAAGCGGCGGCGCGGTTAAGTGTGGCCATTACCGGCGCTTTAACCAAATTACAACCCGCTTTAGGCTTGGCACCTGAGCTGGTGCAGGCAGTGCCTGCCCACGCCGAAACCTTACACCGGCTGCTCGGCAGCCATCCAGAGCAAAACGGTTTTAAATATCATGCCGCCCATCAGCTGCCGCTTGATGTATTGGTGGTGGACGAAGCGTCGATGGTGGATGTGGCGATGTTTGCCGCTATGCTGGCGGCTTTGCCTGCCAAAGCCCGGCTTATTTTACTGGGTGATAAAGATCAGCTGGCTTCTGTTGAAGCCGGTGCAATTTTGGCCGAGCTTTGCCGCGATGCGGAGCAGGGTGGTTATAGCGCCGACACGGCCGACTGGCTGTTTCAACAAAGTGGCCAGCACATTCCGCCGCAGTTTATCAGTAACAGCCCCGGCGCTTTGGAGCAGCAGCTATTGATGCTTCGCACCAGCCACAGGTTTGGCGCCAACAGCGGTATTGGCAAACTGGCGGCAGCGGTCAATCAGGGCGATGCAGATCTCGCCTGGCAGTTGCTGCAGGAGCAGCGGCCGGATCTCAGGTTGCTGCAATTGCAACCCGATAACCCGACTTTTAAAGCTTTGGTGCTGGATGGCGGTATCACTCAGGGCGAGTCAGGCAGTCAAAGCGGCGCTGGCACCCAAGGCGGTTTTCGCCATTATTTGCAGTTAGTACAACAAGGGCCGGTGATGGACGGCACGCAAGGGCAAAGCGAACAGCAGCAACTTCTGCATCAAGAGCGTAATGAACAGTGGGCGCAGCAGGTGCTGCAGGCTTTTGGCAGCTTTCAACTGCTCTGTGTCTTGCGTCAGGGTGAATATGGTGTGGAGCAGCTGAATCAGCGCATCAGCCAATTGTTGTTGCAGGAGCGGCTTATTCAAAGAGCCGATGGCTGGTATGCCGGCCGTCCTGTGATGATTAGCCAGAACGACTACGCAACTGGGCTGATGAACGGCGATGTGGGCATTTGTCTGGCGCGGTATGAACTGCAACAAGGTCAGTGGCAACAGCGGCTTAGAGTCGTTTTTCCACCGGCACGCCATGGTGAGCCGCTGCGCTGGCTGATGCCAAGCCGGTTACCTGCACTTGAAACTGTGTATGCCATGACAGTGCATAAATCGCAGGGCTCTGAGTTTGCCCATGCGGTATTGGTATTACCGGATAAAAGCAGTGTGTTGTTAAACCGCGAGCTGGTGTATACCGGCATTACCCGTGCGGCCAGCTGTTTTACGCTGTTATGCCCTGAGGCCGCGGTATTTAAAGCGGCAGTGCAAAGCCGCACTGAACGCAGTGGTGGTTTGCGGCTGTAGCTAGCCTGCCGCTGGGAATTGGCGCAGTTCGTCCAGTAACGACTTTGATGCTTGCTGCAACAGCCAGTGGTTAAAAATGGCGATTTGTTCACGCTGAATAGCGTCCTGGCGGTAATGCAGCTGATATTGCCCCCAGGGCAGCTGGTAACGCCAGTCGGTAATGGCTTTGAGTTGGCCCTGACGGATGGCATCGCCGGCAATAAAACTGTTACTGAGCGCCAGCCCTTTGCCACAGCTCACCGCTTTGGTGGCCAACAACGCCAGACTGACCTGCGCCATTTCAATTTTTGCCGGTTCCCGCAGCTGCATTTGCTGGCGCCACAGTTGCCAGTCTTCACCTTGCTCTGAGCTATACAGCGGATAAGCAAACACTGAGGCGGGGTTGGTTAAATCCAGCAATTCATATTGCGCCGCAGCGCACACCGGAAACCACCATTCAGTGCGGATGCGCTGACTGACAAAACCGGCAGGGGTGGGCCAGGTGCCAATCACCACATCAAAAGCATTGGCATCGAGGCTGCTGGCGCTTGATTCCATATGCAACAGGGTCTGAATATCGGGGTGTTGCTGCTGAAACAGCGGTAACCTTGGTGCCAGCCATTCCACCGCGATGGACGTTTGTGCCACTATTTTTAACAGGCGGTTTTTGCTTTTACGCAAATGATGGGTCACGGCCTGTAACCGGAAAAAACAATCGCCCACCACCGAATACAAAGTGGCACCCGCTTCGGTTAAAGCCAGCGGCTTATGCTGGCGCAATAACAAAGGCGCGCCGATAAAATCTTCCAGCAAGCGGATTTGATGACTGACGGCGCTTTGGGTCACACAAAGTTCATCAGCGGCACGGCTGAAACTTAATAATCGGGCTGTTGCTTCAAAAGCCAATAAAGCTTTGAGCGGTGGCAGCTGCACTGCGCTGTGACTGGGTGGACCAGGCTGCGCTGCTGTTGGGCTCTGATTCATGCTGTTGTCTTTGCTGCTGTTGTTGTCGTTGCTGCTGTGCATGGGCCGGCTCTGATCAATTTTATGGGGGTCGCTATTATTAGTGTGAATTTAATTCATCATAGGCTGAATTCATATCACTTTATTTCATGTCAATAGCATTGGATACTCAAAACATCAGCGTCAAATATAAAAACCATGCTTGCCTGTGTTATTCCGGCTTCCGGCATAAGGCACAGCGCAGCAATACACAGTACTGAAAAGCACGGTACTGAAAAACACAGCACAGCAAAAAATGGAGCTATCAATGACTTTAGGTGTAGGCGGAAAAACAGCAGCAGAAGCGCTGGCCACTTTATCGGATATGACGGCAGGGGTGAGTCCCATTGGCAAAGATGAACATTTGGCCCGTATCGAAAAAGCCACAAAGCTGATGCAGCAACAAGGCATTGCAGCCATTTATTTAAATGCCGGCACCAGCCTGAAGTATTTTACCGGTACTGTCTGGTACGCCAGTGAGCGTTTAGTGGGCGCTTTATTAACGGCACAAGGTGAACTGCACTATCTGGCGCCTGTATTCGAACTTGGCACTTTAACAGACTACTGGCTGATAGCCGGCGAGTTACATGGCTGGCAGGAAGACGAAAGCCCTTACGCTTTATTTATCAGTGTGTTGCGAAAGCTTGGTATTAGCGACACCGACAAAGTAGGTCTGGATGAAAACACCGCATTTTTTATTGCTGATGGCTTAAAACAACAAGCACCAGAGCAGCAGTTTATCAATGCCAGCTGCATTACGGCTGCTTGCCGTCAGCAAAAATCAGCCGCAGAACTTGCGTTAATGCAACGCGCGATGGACATGACCTTAGCCGTGCATCAGGCCACTGCCAGCATGTTGTACGAAGGCATCGACACCCGCGAAGTGGAGGCTTTTATTGCAAAGGCACACCAAAAAGTAGGGGCCAGCGGCTCTTATTTTGTCATAGTGCTGTTTGGCGTGGCGTCCAGTTTCCCGCATGGTGTGAAAGAACCACAACAACTGAAAAAAGGTGATGTGGTGCTGATAGATACCGGCTGTAAATTGCATGAGTATATTTCCGACATTACCCGCACCTATGTGTTTGGTGAAGCCAACGAACGTCAGCGCCATTTCTGGCAACTGGAAAAAACCGCCCAGGCTGCCGCTTTTGCTAAAGCGCAGTTAGGCACAGCCTGTGGTGCTGTGGATGACGCAGCCCGTGCAGTGCTGAGCGCTGCTGGTCTTGGCCCGGATTATCAGCTGCCTGGCCTGCCACACCGCACCGGCCATGGTATTGGCCTTGATATTCACGAATGGCCTTATCTGGTGCGTGGGAACAAACAGCCGTTGTTGCCTGGTATGTGTTTTAGCAACGAGCCGATGATTTGTGTGCCGGGTGAATTTGGTATTCGTTTAGAAGATCACTTCTATATGACTGAACAAGGTCCGCGCTGGTT
>JAYRUI010000364.1:0-3912 GCA_041919175.1 Rheinheimera sp.
TAATTGACTGTCATTAATTTTGCTGGCCAATAGAACATCCTGTGGGAGTGATCGGGCGGGAAAACGCCGCCATTATGCCAATTTCAGATGGATCTGACCATAGGCTTGCACCTGTGTCAGTTGCACCAGTTTCTCTTTGGTGAGCTCTAAGATAGCCAAAAAGCTCACCACCACGCCGGCCCGGCCTTCTTCAAGCGAAAAACATTGTTCAAACAGCAGATAACCTTGTTTCTCTTTCAGTAACTGTAAAATCTGGCTCATGCGCTCGCGGGTGGATAATTTTTCTTTAGAAATATGATGATGCTGAAAATCTTTCACTCTTTTGGCGACGTCCGCAAGCGCAGCCACTAAGTCGGCCAGCGACACTTCAGGCAAAATGACTAAAGGCGCAAAATTGTCGGCCAGTTCGGTTTTTACCGGAAAAAAGTCACGTTCTTCGCGTGGCAAACTATCTAAATCGGCAGCAGCTTGTTTAAAACGTTCGTATTCCTGCAAACGACGAATCAGCTCGGCCCTCGGATCCAGCTCTTCCGCGGCCTGATGCACATGCACCGGTAATAACAACCGTGATTTTATTTCCGCCAGCATAGCGGCCATCACCAGATATTCAGCGGCCAGCTCAAAATTCATGCCCTGCATCAGGTCGATGTAGGCCATATATTGTTGGGTGATGTCGTTCACCGGCAAATTTTTTTTTTGTTTTTTTTTTTTCACCGGAAATTAAACAATATCAAATTTGTGTTTGCGAATAAGGTAAAGCAAAAAATCCAGCGGCCCTTCAAAAGCTTCCAGCAACACTTCCAGTGCATCAGGCGGAATATATAAATCTTCCGGCCGCTCCAGCACAGCTTCACCGCGCACAAAAGCCAGCGGCAATGGCGCCTGAATGGTTAAAGGCGCCAGGGGGGTTTCAACTGTGGATTCTGTAGTTAGGTTCATAACCTGGCTTTTGGCAATTGAGCTTTTGGTAATATTGCTATTGGCAATCTGGTTTTTGGCAAATTAATTGTTAGCAATTGCGCCCGCTTATAAAAACGGCGCCACCGGGCCTGCGCCCTCGCGGATGATGACGGCCACATCGTCGGATAAATCCACCACTGTGGTTGGATTCCCCGGCAACACACCGCCGTGCATAATCAAATCAACCTGCCGCTCGAGCTGGTCGCGTAAATCTTCCGGATCAGACTCGGTAAATTCCTGGCCCGGCAGAATTAAACTGCTCGACATTAACGGCTCACCTAATTCTTCCAGCAGCGCCAAAGCAATTTTATGATCGGGAATGCGCAAGCCGACGGTTTTTTTCTTTTCATTTAACAAACGTTTGGGCACTTCTTTGGTGCCGCGCAAAATAAAGGTATAAGCACCAGGGGTGTTGTTTTTAATCAGCCGGAAGGCGGTATTTTCTACTTTGGCATAAATCGACAATTCGGATAAATCGCGGCACATCAGCGTGAAGTGGTGGTCACCGCTGATGTGGCGGATTTGTAAGATGCGCTCCATCGCCGCTTTATCGCCAATATGGCAACCCAGCGCATAACCGCTGTCAGTTGGGTACACCACAACCCCACCTTGTTTAATAATTTGCACTGCTTGTTTAATTAAGCGTTGTTGTGGTGTTTCCGGATGCACATAAAAAAACTGACTCATAAAACTCCCTGTCAGCGCCATCCAAAAGTTGTGAATGTCGCTGTTTTAAATGTTTGTCACGTTGGATTTTTTTCGGTTTTATTAGCAATAGCAAGGATTTAGCTAATATTCAAGCCAGCTGTTATTGCAACAAAGGCAAAACTTCTGCCGCAGCTTCGCTGTTTGTTATATCAGTCTCAAGGCTTAAACCGGCTTCAGAATTGGCAAAAGTTTCAAACTGCCAGTCTTGCCAGACCGGAATAATATCGTCGGTCATATATAAACCACGGCCCAGCTCATTCCACTGGGTTGGTTGATGGAAATCTGAACCTACTGAGGCTTTGAGTTCAAATAACTGGCAAAGCCGCCAGATCTCGCGTTTTTGCACCGGTGTTTGCTGTGGCGACGCCACTTCGGCAGCATCACCGCCAGCCAACGCAAATTCACGCATCAGTTTTGTCAGCCACTTGCCATTGAGGTTGTATTTAAGCGGATGCGCCAGCACTGCCACGCCACCGGCGTCGTGGATCCACTGCACTGCAGTGGCTAAATCCACCCAGTTATTCGGCACATAACCGGCTTTGCCACGCGCCAGATATTTTTTAAACACATTGTTCATCGAACTGGCTTTGCCAATATTCACCAGATGGCGGGCAAAATGGGTGCGGGTCAGAGCGGCGCCATTGGCAAGCTCCAGCACGGCTGGCAAACAATCCGGCACCTGAAATTTGGTTAAACGCCGGGCCATCTCAGTGGCGCGCTCCAGCCTGCGTTGTTGTTGGCTTTGTAGCCTTAACAACAATTCGCTGTCATTTGGGTTGATATGCAAACCAACAATATGAATTTCAAATTCGTACCAGGAGGTTGAGATTTCCACACCATCAATCAGCTGCAGCGGCAACTGCTGCTCTTTGATATAAGCGGCAGCTGCAGCAAGGCCTGCCACAGTGTCATGATCGGTAATGGCCAGCACATTGAGTTTTTTCTCAACGGCGCGCGCCACTAAATCTTCCGGGCTTAAAATACCGTCAGAGCAAAAAGTGTGGCTGTGTAAATCTATTTTCATGGTGAGTCTCAATTCAAACGGCCGCCATTGTGCCACAAAACCAGCATAAGCTGCGGTTATTCTGCCAAGCTGAACTCACAACAACATCCGCCCGCCCATCCGGATCAATCGCCAGGCAAAGCGACAAGGGCCCAGAACAGAGCAGAATAGAACAGTGCAGCCAAACAACAAAACACAGCCATCCAGACTTTTATACGTTTTATTTTGCATTTATGCAAAATCCAGCTTGACGAAACATCTGCTTCTGCGGTTTGATAGGCGCAGAATTTTACAGGGTGTACTCAAACATGATGTTACAAACAACCTTAACCAACTGGTGGTGGCATACTCCTTAACGGGCGTGTGTTGGTGTTGTTTACCCTGAATAAACCCCAAGAGCCCGTTTTCACCAAACGGGCTTTTTTTTTTGATGTTAAAACGATAAACGAAACAAATTAGGATTAAAAACATGAGCTTAGTAGCGTTAATTTCCTGGCGATGGTGGCAATTTTCAGTTGGGGGCACAGGCCCTGCTTTGGACTATTGTAACTAACAGCATTTGATCCTGACGGCATCAACCGCGGATCAGCCCCGCCACTGCGGGTTTTGTAAGGAAAGACCATGATTTTCAGCCATATCACCCAACAAGCCGGCCAGGTAGCCAGCATTAGTCAGACAGTGCCTTATCAGGCCGATCCGCTGGCCTGTTACCAGCATTTAGCAGGGCAAAGCCGTTATTCGCTGCTGCTTGAATCTGCCGAAATTGACAGCAAAGACAATCTCAAAAGCCTGATGTTACTGGATGCCGCGCTGCGCATTGAATGTAACGACCAACAAGTGACAGTTGAGGCCCTCACCGACAACGGCAAACTGCTGCTGCCCTTTTTACATCAGAAGTTACAAGGCAAAGCCAAGCTGCGCATGGCGGATAATGCTTCTGCGCTGATTTGCCAATTTACTCGCCCTGACCCACTGCTGGATGAAGACAGCAAACTGATTGCCGCCAACCCTTTTGACGTTTTGCGTGTATTGCAGCATGAACTTTTTAGCCACAGCGATGAGCCTTTTGCCATCTTTTTAGGCGGTGTCATTGGTTATGACATGGTGGCCACTGTGGAGCAGCTGCCCGAAGTGCCAACAGGCGACAACCGCTGCCCCGACTATTTATTTTATGTGGCAGAAACCTTATTGGTGCTGGACCATCAGGCGCAACAAAGCCGCTTAATTGGCAATATTTTTTG
>JAYRUI010000365.1:0-3898 GCA_041919175.1 Rheinheimera sp.
AACGGCGCCGCTGACACAACAGAATGTGCATATCAAAAACGCCACTGTCTGGACTTCAGACAAAGCCGGTAAACTGGAAAATACCGATGTCATCGTCAAAGATGGCAAATTCAGCGCTATTGGCCAGAACTTAGCTACACCTTCGGGTTATCAGGTGATTGACGCTACAGGCATGCATTTAACTGCCGGTATTATCGATGAACACTCACACATTGCCATTGAAATGGGCGTGAACGAAGGTTCTGACGCGATTACCTCAGAAGTGCATATTGGTGATGTGCTGGACCCGGACGATATCAACATTTATCGCGGTTTAGCCGGCGGCACCACCACAGCTCAGCTATTGCACGGTAGTGCTAACCCTATTGGTGGTATGGCACAAATTATTCAGCTGCGCTGGGGTGTAACACCTGAAGGCCTGAAGTTTAAAGACGCACCGCCAAGCATCAAGTTTGCTTTGGGTGAAAACGTTAAACAAGCCAACTGGGGTGAAGCTTTCACCAGCCGTTACCCACAAAGCCGGATTGGGGTAGAGACCGCTATCCGTGATGCGTTTCAGGCCGCCAAAGAATATAAAGCCGCCTGGGCTGCTTACGACGATTTGTCACGCAGTGAGAAAAAAGTAACAGCAGCGCCAAGACGTGATTACCGCCTGCAAACGCTGGTGGAAATTCTCGACAACAAACGTTTTGTGCACACCCACTCTTATGTGGCTTCTGAAATTCTGATGCTGATTGATTTGGCAGAAGAAGTGGGTTTTAAAATCCATACCTTCACCCACATTCTGGAAGGCTACAAAGTGGCCGACGAAATGAAAAAACACGGTGCCAGTGCTTCTACTTTTGCCGACTGGTGGGCTTATAAAATGGAAGTGCAGGACGCTATTCCAAGCAATACCTGTTTAATGGCAGACCGTGGTGTACTGGTGTCGGTCAATTCTGACAGCCCGGATTTACAACGCCGGCTGAATCAGGAAGCGGCTAAATCAGTGAAATACTGTGGCATGTCACAGGAAGAAGCCTTAAAGATGGTCACCATTAACCCAGCTATCCAACTGAATATTCAGGACAAAGTGGGTTCAATTGTGGAAGGCAAACAAGCAGACTTCGTGCTTTGGAGCGCCAACCCATTGTCTGTGTATGCAAAGGCGCAACAGACCTGGATTGACGGCGTGCCTTATTTTGATATCAAGCGTGATGCGCAGCTGCAACAACAAGTGCTGGCGGAAAAACAGCAGCTGGTGCAAAAAGTGCTGGGCGCGTCTGACAAAGCCAAAAAAGGCAGCGGCGGTGTGTATAAGAGCAACGAGCCTATCTGGCACTGTGAAGACAATGGCGATTGGTTAAAAGCCCGTTTCAGTGGTGGCAAGCATCTGCATGCCCATGCAGCACGCTAGGAGATAAAAATGAAGATAAATAAATCACTGATTTCGTTACTTGTTGCCGCTGCAATCAGCCCAGCCATGGCGCATGACATAGTACCAGGTGCCAAACAAACTGCGCCTGTGTTATTAACAGATGCCACTATTCATACCGCGACCCAGGGCGTGCTGGAAAATGCTGATTTACTGATGGTAGACGGCAAAATTGCCGCTATTGGTGTGGATTTAGCGGCTCCACAAGGTGCCAAAGTGGTGGCGCTTAATGGCAAACATCTGTATCCGGGGCTGATTGCGCTCGCTAATCAGCTGGGTTTGATTGAAATTGAAGCCGTACGCGCCACAGACGACACGGCAGAAGTGACAGACACAAACCCGGATATCCGCGCCCGTATTGCCTATAACGCGGATTCTGAAGTGATCCCGACTGTTCGTGCCAATGGTTTCAGCTACAGTCTGGTGTATCCAAAAGGCAGCACTTTAATGGGCCAATCCAGTTTAATGCAGCTGGACGCCTGGACCTGGCAAGACGCCACTGTGGCGGACGGCGTGGGTTTACATGTCAATTGGCCATCAGCCAGCACTGTCGCTGGCTGGTGGAGTGATAAAAAGCCGGAAGAAATTGCCAAAGAAAACGCCAAAGCTTTGCAAAAATTGAAAGACTATTTTGTGCAGGCCAAAGCTTATGTGGACGCCGAGGCCGCAGGGCTGAACAAAGGTGTGGACTCACGCTGGCAGGCAATGATCCCGGTGTTTAAAGGGCAACGGCCTTTGTTTGTGCATGCTGATGATTTACGTCAAATTAAACAAGCCATGGATCTTGCTAAACAGTATCAACTGAAACTGGTGATCGTTGGCGGACGCGACAGCTGGCGGATGGCCGATGAACTCGCGGCAGCAAAAGTTGCCGTGGTGTTCACTGCGCCTTACGGTATTCCGGAGCGGGACGACGAAGCGAATAATACCGCTTTTCAAACCCCGGCCTTGTTACAAAAAGCCGGTGTGAAGTTTGCGTTGTCGCTGGATGGTTATTGGGACACCCGTAACGTGGTGTTTGGCGCAGGCCAGGCCATTAGTTATGGTTTAACCCAGGAGCAGGCGCTGGCGGCTGTGACTATTAATGCCGCGCAAATTGCCGGAGTTGCCGACAAAATTGGTTCACTGGAAGTTGGCAAAGCTGCCACAGTGGTGGTGTCAGACGGTGATATTTTTGATTATCTGACGCATAAAGTCAGTGCGATGTGGATTGACGGTCGCGAAGTGACGCTGAACGATCGTAATAAACAGCTGCATCAGAAATACAGCCAAAAACCGGCTATTTAAGTGTTATCAATAAAAAAGGCGACTTCGGTCGCCTTTTTATTGTGTCCATCGGGCTGATGTTGTTGTCAAATCATGTGGGGGCGTTAAATAGGACTGCTGTCGCTTGTTAACCACCGGCCCATTTGATTTTATAACCCAGTTTGGTCAGTTCAGCTGACACTGTGTCACGCTGATCACCCTGAATTTCAATGATGCCGTCTTTAACTGAGCCACCACAACCACACTTTTTCTTTAAAAGTGCGGCGATGTCGGTGAGTTTGTCGTGATCTTCGGCGATACCGGCAATAGTGATCACTGCTTTGCCATTGCGGCCTTTGGTTTCTCTTTTTAAGCGTAAAAAACCATCGCTAAATGCGTTGCCTGCCGGTTTTTCGTTTTTTTCAGCTGCAACAGTACCGGTAGCCGTGCTGTAAACCAAAGTAGACGACTGTTGTTGCCAGTCGCTTAAGGATATTTTTTTTGAACTCATGGAGCGAATACCTGTTGTGGCGGGGCGAATGATGGCAAGATAAAGCATCATGGTGTTTGTCAGCAAGTCAGCTGGATGCGGACCCGGTTATTTGCTGAAATCTCAGGCAAAATCGTTGGTTTTTTAGCTGATTCTGGTAGACTGCTTCGGTTTTTAGAAATCTGGATGGCTAATGTCAATTCAAACTTATCTTGCACAAAGTGGCTTATTGTCAGCTGATGCTGACGTCATGCAAAAGCTGCTTCAGGCGGTGGATCATTATCAAACTGAATTAGCGGCGGCAATTAAAAATGCTGACCTGAAATTACAGGTGCAATGGCAATATGAAGTGCCGGAGCTGGGTGAAGGTGGTTCTTGTTCTCTTTTTGGTAAATTAGCAGCAGAACCTTATGATTTAACTGCTATTTTAGGTGGTAAAACTCAGGCCAATCATGCGCTGCTTGCCAGGCTGAATGCCATCAGCCGTTATTACCAGAGCCATAGCCAGAGTAACTGGTTTGGTATTTATCAGCAGCGGCAAAACAGCGCCGGTGAAACTGTGTTGGTGAAGCTGAGTTATTTTGGCGAACCTTCCCGCGCAGAGTTTCCGCTGACCCCTGAATTTGCCGCTATCAGTAATAACAGCAGCGTCGGTTTATCTGGCAAAGCACGCATTATCAATGATGTGCCGGCATATCTGCAGCAAGGGGGCGAATATTACACATGCGACCCTAAAGTGCTGGCGGAGG
>JAYRUI010000366.1:0-3878 GCA_041919175.1 Rheinheimera sp.
TTTTAAAACCTGACTCTGGACCGAAAACGGAGTCGATAAAATTGCCTGGGAAGTGGGCACTGCCGGTTCACGCGCGCAAAAACTGGATGTGGCATGGACAGGCCAGGGTTATCAGTTTGCGCTGGATGCCAATAAAGCTGCTGCTGACGGCATCTTAAATAACTCAGATTCACGGCCATTTTTATGGACAGTGATGGGTTGGGCCGGCATTCAGCGTTATGCCGTGACCTGGACAGGCGACCAATCCGCCAGCTGGGATTATATCCGCTGGCATATCCCAACCCTGATTGGCTCCGGTTTATCCGGTCAGGCTTATGCAACAGGCGATGTCGACGCTATTTTTGGCGGCAGCGCCGAAACCTATACCCGTGATTTACAGTGGAAAGCTTTTACCCCTGTGCTGATGGGCATGTCGGGCTGGGCCAAAGCGGCGCGTAAACATCCCTGGTGGTATGACGAGCCTTATCGCAGCATTAACCGCGATTACCTGAAGTTAAAAATGCGCTTAACCCCTTATATGTACAGCACCGCTTATCAGGCCGAAACCACAGGCGCCCCTATAGTGCGGGGCCTGATGTGGGATCATGCAAAGGATAAAACCGCGCTGACAGAAACCCATAAATACCAGTTTTTACTGGGCAAAGATTTGTTAATAGCGCCGGTGTACCGCTCCATGGCGGCGACTAAAGGCTGGCGTAAAGACGTGTATTTGCCACAAGGGCAATGGATTGATTATTGGGATGGCCGGGTGATGGATGCTCCGGCTGATGGCATCAGCCTGGATTACAAAGTGGATTTAAAAACCATCCCGGTATTTGTCCGTGCCGGGGCTATTTTGCCGATGTATCCGGCGGCTTTATATGACGGTGAAAAACCAAAAGATGAGCTGACGCTGGATATTTATCCTTATGGCGACAGCAGTTACAGCATGTATGAGGACGATGGCAATACCCGTCAGTATCAGCAAGGCAAATTTAGCCAGCAAGAATTTAAAGTTGTAGCGCCAGAAGGCAAAGCCGGTGATATCAGCGTGACTATTGATGCAGTCAAAGGGGAATACCAGGGCCAGGAGCCGATGCGGGTGTATCAGCTGCACATTCACAGCAGAGTCAAACCAGAACAAGTCAAACTGGCCGGCCAAAACTTAGCAGCGCTAAAAGATAAAGCCGCTTTTGAAAAAGCCAACAGCGGCTGGTTTTACAGCCCGGAAAAATACGGTGTGATTCTGGTAAAAACGGCAAAAACCTCCATCCGGCAAGCGCTGCAATTTGATATCAACGTCAATAGTGCATTAGCCCTGACGCCAACAGCGGGCTACCCCAAAGCGCCAGAGCTCGGTAATGCTATTGCTGCTGACAGTTTGCTGGTGCTGAACAGGCCAGCAGAAGAATCGGGCCATGTGCTGGAAAATGCTTTTGATGACAACCCAACCAGCTGGTTTCGAACCAAAAGAGATCAGACCCTGAAAACCGGCGCCCATGAATTTACCCTGGCGCTGGGTGAACGTCGTATGGTGAATGGTTTTGAAATAGCCCCCCGTAATGACCAACACTGGAAATATGGTCAGGTACGGGATTATGAAGTCTATATTGCCGACAACAACGGTGAATGGGGCGAGCCGGCGTATAAAGGCCAGCTGAAACAATCGGAAACAGCGCAAAAAGTGGAATTTCCGGCCAAAGCCGGTACCTTATTCCGCTTTCGGGTGTTAAGCACTCAGGATCAGGCTGAAGACGGTACAGCGCTTGATCCTATGGTAACTGCTGCAGAGCAAAACGGCGTTGAAACAGCCCCCACAGTGGCCAAAGCTTATAACGCGCTGCTGCCAAAACAAGTCACCCCTATTACTATTTCCGAATTTAAAGTGCTGGAGCAGTCTTTGCCAAAAGCAGAGCGGCAGCAGCTGTATTTATCGGATGTAACAGCGCTGGTCAGTGAACACAACATCAACCTGAAAGCGCCAATGCAAATGAATGGCCTGAAATTCCGCCAGGGTTTAACGGTGGCCGGTGAAAGCAGGTTGGATTATCAGCTGGTTGGTTTCTGGCAGTTATTCCGCGCCGATGTGGGTATTAACGACAGCTGCCGCCAGCATGGTTCTGTGCAGTTTCAGATTTATGGTGACAACAAACTGCTGTTTGACTCAGGCACCATCAAAGCGCCTGCGGTAGTAAAACCTGAACTGGATATCCGTGGCATCAAACTGTTAAGCCTGCGCACTGTTGCGGGCAACAATAAAGTGTGCGCCAACTGGGCCAACGCTTCATTGATTGGTTTTGCCGGCGACAAAGCCGGCGTTTTAAAGTAACAAATGTAACAGCGTGAGACACAGTCGCTGATAACAACAAACCCAGCCAAGGCTGGGTTTGTTGTTATTAAAAAGATATGCGCTAAGTGGTTGGGCACTGCGCCTGCAAACTGGACTGATCGCTGATTAAATACCTTTGTTGCAGCTGCTGATATTCCGGGCTTTGCCAAAACTGCAGCATGGCCTGATTAAAAGCATCGGCCAGTTTTTCTCCCGGAACGCGACCCGGTAATAACTGGCCGGAAACAACGGATGCACCTGCACTTGTTGTGGTGGTTCAATTTTGTCGTGGTGGTAATAAAAAATATTGATGTCCATCACCACCGCCTGCACCCGCAATTTATGTAAAGACTCCACCTGAGTGCGCTGATCGACGGTTTCACGGTATTTAAACGACTGTTGCGCCAACTGACGAAACTCTTCCCCTAAAGCGGCACTGGCATTCTGAAAAGCTAACACCGACAGGTTTTTTAAATCAGCCAGGCTCTGAATATTGAGTTGTTGCAGCTCAAGGCTGACCACCACATTCTGATAACGGATATAAGGGCAACTGTAAAAAAGTCCGGCTTCGTCACCTTTGAGTGGTTGCAAGGTAGCCATATCACCAATATTTTGCTGCAACAGGCTTTGAATACGTTTATTCGGCACATGGGTAAATTCAGCTTTCGCGCCCATCCGGCTAACAATGGCCCTGAGCAAATCAAGTTCATAACCATCGGCGGTTTCAATCTGAATATAAGGCGGTTTGTTCATGCCCACCAGAACCTGCACAGCCGAAGCTTCAGCACACCATACCGGCCAGCTGAAAACCAGTAGTGGCAATAACCAGTTTGTTCGATTCATGGCAACTCCAGCTCTGCTATCAATTTCAGCATAGCTGCCAATTGCCGTTACCACCGGATAAAGCGAAATAAAGCTGAAGCTGTTTTGTGATGACTGCTGCTGTTGCCGCGACAATTTGTCGCAGCATCGGCTGGTATCACAACTGTTACTATTGCATGCTGTTTTAAGGATAAAAAACCAGCCATCAAACAATGAACATATTCTGTAAAATCAAATCCATCCGCTTCTGGCGCAGCTTTCATCTTTATCTGAGTTTGTTGTTGTCATTGCAGCTGCTGGCCTGGTTTGGCAGCGGTCTGGTGATGTCGATATTGCCGATTGATGAAGTGCGGGGTGATCATCTGAGAAACCCTGCCCCAGCTGCGCTGTGGCAACTTGCCGCTATCAGCCCGGCGCAGATTGGCGCTTCGCAAACACATGCTGTCGTCAGCCTGAAACAACGCGGCCAGCTGCCGGTATATCAGTTACAACAAGATGAAAACCAAGCGTATTTTAGTGCTGTGGATGGCAAAGCACTGCTGCCGCTTACTGAAAACGAGGTAAGGCAGCTGGCACAAGCCTGGTATCGCGGCGCAGGCGCTCTCAGCAACACTCAACTTCTGACTGAACTGCCGCTGGAAGCAAGGGGTTTGCAACCGCCTGTGTGGCAAATACAGTTTCAGGATGCTGAAAATACAGTGTTTTATCTGGACCCAATGCTCGGACAATTATTAAGGGTGCGTACCGA
>JAYRUI010000367.1:0-3877 GCA_041919175.1 Rheinheimera sp.
CCATAAGGCTTGCCAGTGGCGGGATTGATGCTGGCGGGGCCTGTGGTGATCACATTGGGGTCTCTGACATTGGCATTGACCAGCGTGTCCATGCTGAGTACATAAAACTTGTTGGTATCTATGGCTTTGCCGGGGCCAATAATAGCGTCCCAATAACCTGGTGCAGCGTCGGTCGGCTGATATTTACCGGCGGCGTGGGACGTGCCGGAAAAATAATGGGTGATCAGAATGACATTGGATTTATCGGCATTGAGGGTGCCATAAGCTTCCCAACCCACTTTGACGTTTTGAATGGTTTTGCCATTCTGGGTTTTAAATTCTTTTAATTCAAACTGTTGTTTTTGCACTAATAATTCGGCTTGCGCCAAAGGCGTCAGCCACAAGGCACAACAGGCAATAACAATCAAAACACGCATCAGCAACTTCCTTCAGCCTGGGCTTTGGTTAAAAAGGCACAGAGTGCACAGCAATAACATCAAACATTAAATCCACTGAAACAATAAAATTGCCAGTAAAGTACCAATCAGCGGCACCAGCACTGTCACAACGGCAACAGGCCAATAGGCGTTTTGATGGCTTTCACCACAGATAGCACGGATGGTGGTGACCACATAACCGTTATGCGGCAAAGAATCCAAAGCGCCTGATGAAATAGCCACCACCCGGTGCAACTCTTCAGGGTTTACGCCACGGTCCAGATAAGTGGGCGCAATTTCCGGTAAAGCTATCACCTGGCCGCCTGAGGCTGAACCCGTGACGCCGGCAATCACGCTGACTGCCACCGCAGCACCCAGTAGCTCAGGCCCTGGCAGCGCCACGACCGCGTGGACTATTTGATCAAAAGCCGGCGTCAGTTTGGCAACACTGCCAAAACCAACCACAGCAGCAGTGTTACCAATCGCCAATAAAGCGCCGGTGACACCGTCGTTGAGGGCTTTATCTAAGTTCTGCACAAAACGGCAGTTCAGCAAATAGAGGCAAAGCACACCGCCACTCAGCGCCACTATGAGGGCCGCTTGTTGCAGGCTGTGATGCAGCCAGTTTGACAGCACCAGCACCACCAACAGCGGAATAACGCCGAGCATCGGGTGGGGCAACGCACGTTCGCCAACGGCAGGGTCGCTGTCGCGACCGACAAAATGTTCACCCTGAGCCACGGCTTTATTGATCATTGTTTTTAGCAAGCCATAACCCAAAGCCGCCATAAAAATCGCCACCACGACACTGACTTCCCAACCGGCATAAGGCGAGGTTTTTAAATATTGAATGGGGATCCAGTTCTGAATTTCCGGTGAGCCAGCCGAGGTCATAGTAAAAGTGACTGAGCCCAGCCCCAAAGCGGCCGGAATAAAACGCCTGGGCAGATTGGCGTCTTTAAATAAACTCACTGCCATAGGGTAAGCCGAAAAAGCCACCACAAAGACACTGACACCACCGTAAGTGAGTACAGCACAAGCCAGCACCACAGCCGCCACCGCATGGGCTTTGCCGAGTTTTTTCACAATAGCAAGGGCAACAGCGTCGGCCGCGCCTGTGTGCTCCATTAATTTGCCAAACAAAGAACCCAATAAAAACATTAAAAACCAGCTGCTGACAAAAGATGCAAAGCCATTCATATAACCATGCACAAAATCGGTCTGGCCGCCTGCTGCTCCTGCAACCTGCCAAAACGGAATGCCATTGGTGACCGCCACCAGCAGCGCGCAAAGTGGCGCCAGAATAAACAAATTAAAGCCACGCATGGTCAGTACTATCAGTAACAACAAGCCGGCTAACAACCCCAGTAGACTGAGCATAAACAAATCCTTATCGGTTTTTTTGCAGTCTGATCTATCCGTTCTGACATCTCTATAGTACTAAGGTACAGATTAACATTTGGTCAAATCGGCCTAGAGTAGAAAAAACTAAAACAACATGAACCGATTGATCAGCAGGAGAAGCCAGATGGCCAATAACAATAAGACGACCCGCCGTTTTCAACCCAATATGCTGGCTGTTGCCGTCAGCACAGTGCTGCTTGGTACGCTGTTGCCAGCCACAGCCCAACAACAAAACAACGACGAAAACGCCAAAAAAGAAGCCGCGACGTTAGAAGTCATTCAGGTGACAGCCCGGCGCACCGCAGAAAACTTACAGTCAGTGCCCGTGGCTGTAACCTCTATTGGCGCTGAAGATTTAAAACAACGGGGCATCGAAAACATCACGTCAATCCAGCAATATTCGCCCAACACCACTATGCAGGTGTCGCGCGGCACCAACAGCACTTTAACCGCTTATATCCGCGGTATTGGTCAGCAAGACCCGCTCTGGGGTTTTGAACCAGGCGTGGGCATTTATATTGACGATGTGTATATGGCGCGGCCGCAGGGCGCAGCTTTAGATATTTATGATGTGGAGCGCATTGAGGTTTTACGCGGCCCACAAGGCACTTTATATGGCCGCAACACCATAGGTGGCGCGGTGAAATATGTCACCAAAGCGCTGTCGGGTGACAATGAATTTGCCGTGCGTGGCACTGTTGGCAACTATGGCCAAAAAGACCTGAAACTGTCTGGCCAAACCGCTTTAACAGATAAGTTATTTATTGGCGCGGCCGGTGCTGTGTTGAACCGCGATGGTTTTGGTACATATCTCAATACCGGCGATGAAAACTACAACAAAGACATCACCACTGGTCGTTTAAGCCTGCAATATCAGGCCATGGATAACTTACGTTTTAGTTTTGCCGCAGATGAAACCCAGGATGATTCCAACAGCAAAGGTGGTCATCGTTTAACGACAAGCCTGCTGACCAAAGAAACACCGCCAGGCAACGTTTATGATTCCAACACCAGCATGCCGGTGGATAACTCGGTGGAAACCAGCGGCCAGTCGCTGACCATGGCCTGGGATGTGAATAACGACTGGACCATCAAAGCAGTGTCGGCGCGCCGTGAAGGGGTGACAGACACCAATATCGATTTTGACTCCACCCGTTTGCCGTCTTTAGACGTGCCGGCTTTTTATGAGGATGAACAAACCTCGCACGAACTGCAGTTTTTATATAACAGCAGCAAGCTGAAGTTTGCCTCTGGTCTGTATAAATTTGACGGCGAAGCCTGTGGTGCTTTTGGCACTGTGATAGTGGCAGGTGCCGGTGTCACAGTGGAAAACGGTGGTTGTGTGGACACCGATTCGATGGCCGCTTATGCCCAGGGGACTTATCAGTATGACGAAAAGTGGTCTTTCACCCTAGGTGGCCGTTATACCGAAGATGACAAAGACGCTCAGGTGTACCGTTATATGTATCTCGGTTACAAACTGCCACGGGTTCCTGCCACGGCCAAACCATTACAGGTGCAAACCGACTTTGATAAAAGCGCCAGTTTTAACCATTTTTCCCCAAGAGTTGGTTTTGAATATCAGGCCAATAACGACATGATGGTATACGGCAGTTACACCGACGGTTTTAAATCCGGCGGTTTTGATATGCGCGCCGTGAAGTCACTCAACCCAAGTGCCGATGAGCCTTATCAGCCGGAAACAGTCGATACCTTTGAGCTGGGGATTAAGAGCGAATGGCTGGATCGTCGCCTGCGTTTAAATGCCGCGGTATTTACCGCAGCTTATGACGATATGCAGGTGACAGTACAACGCGCTGTTGGCAATAACGTGGCCTCTCAGGTGTTAAACGCTGCCAGTGCCGACATTAACGGTATTGAACTGGAAGCCACGGCGGTTGCCACAGATGCGCTGCAATTTAATCTGATTGTGGGTTACACCGACGCCAAGTTTAACGAAGTGCTGTTTTATGACGCCGCCAGTAAAACCACCACTGATGTGTCAAATTTGTGGTCTTTTGCCAATACGCCGGAGCTGACCGCCACTTTAGGCACTA
>JAYRUI010000368.1:0-3860 GCA_041919175.1 Rheinheimera sp.
TGGAATTGGTTAGAGCAAGGTGCCCACCTGTATATCTGTGGTGATGGCAGCAAAATGGCCAAAGACGTGCACCAGGCGTTGCTGCAAATTGCGCAGCAATTTGGTGGTTTAACCGAAGAAGCCGCCGCCGATTATTTAGAACAACTGCGTGAACACAAACGTTATCAGAAGGATGTTTATTAATGACAACGCCACAATACCCGATAGATCCACAGCTGCAGGTGCAGGGTGCGCTGTCTGATAACGAACGCTTAAAAGCTGAAAGTCATCATTTACGCGGTACTATCACTACAGATCTAAAAGATGAAATTACCGGTGGTTTCACCGGTGATAACTTCTTATTGGTGCGTTTTCACGGCATGTATCAACAAGATGACCGTGATATCCGTGCCGAGCGCGCCGAACAGAAGCTGGAACCGCTGCATAACGTAATGTTACGGGCGCGCATGCCGGGTGGCATTATCAAACCTGAGCAGTGGCTGGCCATTGATAAATTTGCCACTGAAAAAACCCTGTACGGTAGCATCCGCTTAACCACCCGCCAGACGTTCCAGTTCCATGGTGTGTTTAAGCCGAATATCAAACCTATGCACCAGATGCTCAGCAGCATTGGTATTGATTCAATCGCCACAGCTGGTGACGTGAACCGTAACGTGCTTTGTACTTCAAATCCAGTGGAGTCGGTGTTGCATCAACAAGCCTATGAATGGGCTGTGAAAATTTCTGAGCATTTGCTGCCAAAAACCCGGGCTTATGCCGAAATCTGGCTGGATGAAGAAAAAGTAGAAACGACTGAGGTGGAGCCAATCCTCGGGGATACCTATTTACCGCGCAAGTTTAAAACCACAGTGGTCATTCCGCCGCATAACGATATTGACGTGCATGCCAACGACTTAAACTTTGTGGCTATTGCCGAAAACGGCCAGCTGGTCGGTTTTAACGTGTTGGTGGGTGGTGGCCTTGCCATGACGCATGGTGATAAAGGCACTTACCCGCGCCGCGCTGAAGACTTTGGTTTTATTGGCCTGGAGCACGTATTAAAAGTGGCAGAGCACGTGGTGACAGTGCAACGTGATTATGGCGACAGGGTGAACCGCAAAAACGCCAAAACCAAATACACCATCGACCGCATTGGTGTAGAGACCTTTAAACAGGAAGTGGAAAAACGCGTTGGTGTGCAGTTCCAGCCAAGCCGCCCTTATACTTTCACCCACCGTGGCGACCGTTTTGGTTGGGTGGAAGGCATTGATGGCAAACACCATTTAACACTTTTTATCGAAAACGGCCGTTTGCTGGATTACCCTGGCAAACCGCTGAAAACCGGTGTGTCGGAAATTGCCAAAATCCACAAAGGTGATTTTCGCATGACGGCGAACCAGAACCTGATCATCGCTGGTGTGGCCGCTGAAGATAAAGCGCAGATTGAAGCAATTGCCCGCACGCATGGTTTAATTGAAGACTCAGTCACAGCGCAGCGCAAAAATTCGATGGCCTGTGTGTCTTTGCCTACTTGCCCATTGGCGATGGCGGAAGCTGAACGTTATTTACCAACGCTGGTGACTCATGTGGAAGGCATTTTAGCCAAACACAAGGTCGCGGATGAGCATATTATTCTGCGTGTGGTGGGTTGCCCGAACGGTTGTGGTCGCGCCATGCTGGCCGAAGCCGGTTTAGTGGGTCGTGGCCCTGGCAAATACAATCTGTATTTAGGTGGCAACACTGCCGGTACCCGTATTCCAAAACTGTATTTAGATAACGTGGCCGAAGCTGACATTCTGACGGCGCTCGATACATTGATTGGCCGCTGGGCGGTTGAGCGCAACGCCGGTGAATGTTTTGGTGATTTTGTCATTCGTATTGGCGTAGTGGCAGAAGTGAAAGTCAGCAAAACAGATTTTCACGCCTGATTTTGAGATGAAAGTGCATGCCTGATCTGAATGCCGGTGTCAGGCTGGAGTGTGAACACAATGAGTTATCAGCAGTTATTACAGCTAGACCCAATAGCGCAGCAGCAGGCGTTGCTGGAAATTAACCAATTGCTTGCGCCTTTAACGGCGCAGCAAAGGGTTGAATTTGCACTCACCGAACTGCCAGGCAACCATATGCTCAGCTCCAGCTTTGGTATTCAGGCGGCGGTGATGCTGCACCTGTGTACCAGCGTTCAAGCCGATTTACCGGTGGTGCTTACCGACACTGGTTATTTATTCCCTGAGACTTATCGTTTTATTGATGAGCTGACAGAGCGGCTAAAACTTAATTTAAAAGTGTACCGCAGTGCACTAAGCCCGGCCTGGCAGGAAGCCCGTTTTGGCCAGCTTTGGACCAGCGCTGAAGGTTTAAAACAATACAATCAGCTGAATAAAGTAGAACCGATGCAACGGGCGCAGCAGGAACTGGCGGTACAAAGCTGGTTCAGTGGCCTGCGCCGCAGCCAAAGCTCAACCCGCGCCGATACGCAAATTGTGAGTGTACAAAGGGGCGTAGTAAAAATTTGCCCTATCGTCGAGTGGAGCAATAAAGACATTTACTACTATTTAAAAAACAATGAGTTACCTTATCACCCGCTGTGGGAGCAGGGTTATGTTTCAGTGGGCGACACCCATTCCAGCCGCCCGCTGCAAGCAGGTATGAACGAAGAAGACACCCGTTTTAACGGCATGGGCCGTGAATGTGGTTTGCATGTGGATGGTGAAGGGACTTAACGGTTATTTTGAAAGACAGTTGAGAAAAGCGAGCCCGTATTCAGCGGGCACGCTCTTTGTTTAACAAAGCCTAGGATTTAGCGGTCAAATGGCTTCTAAATCCTAACCCCAGGCATAAAAGCACCAGCCAACCAAACCCTAAGCTCCCCCCTGATTTTTCTGCAGGCGCATCTGGCTTTGTCACAGGTGGCACTTCCGTCGCCGTGATCGTGACACTTACTTTAGCTGTGGCAACACCGCCCCGGCCATCGGCAACCTGATACTGAATCTCATCCGTACCTGAAACGCCCGCCTTGGGCTGATAACTCAACTGTTGGTCCTGCATAATACTGACCAATCCCTGAATGGCTTTCGCCTCTGCCACAGTTAACAGGTCAAAGTCTGGATCAGCGTCGTTGGCAAGCACTGCTATGCTGACTTTGGTCGTGTTATTGGTCGCGACACTATCGTCCTTGGCGACGGGTGGTCTGTTTGGCAACTGAATTTGTCTTATCCGCTTGCCATCGGCATTATCTTTAGCAACATAATAAAGCTTGCCACCCAGCTCTGCCATGCTTGCACCGATGTCGGCGAATTGCTGCGCAGGCAGCAGGTTGTCTTGCAGCACCGGCTTGCCATTGACCTGCTTCCATTGCCCTAATTGGTTCTCGGATAATAAATAGGTCGAGTCCAAAAACTGAATTGTGTTGCTAAAAAACTCACCGGTAAACTGCTGTTGCGTGCTGCTACCATCAGGGAGAAATTGCTGCCCCCAGCTGCCAAACAAAAAATCACCATTTTGAATGACTCGTGGTTCTGGCCGTTTGCGCTCGTCATAGTTCACCGGTTTGCCTGCCGGCCGATTTCTGCTTTGGTTATCCAGATCCAGTTTGACCAAAGCGTGGGCGGATCCACCTTGAAAATCGTAAGGGTTAATGTTGTATTCGGCGATACCAAAAAGCTGTTGCCGGTATTCAAACACCTTGAGCAACGTTGAATAGGTTGGATGCACCATTGAACCGCCAGGGAATTCTATTTTTGTTGCTAAGGCTTTGTTCGGCGTATAGGCCATATCTGCAAGGTTCAGGATCCCCCCCGACATATAAATCTTACCATTGCTGATGCCGAGTAGTTGAGTTGGGATCGAGGCTGAGGGTAACTCTTTGAGATGCTGCACTT
>JAYRUI010000369.1:0-3859 GCA_041919175.1 Rheinheimera sp.
GAGCACCTTTCGCTGGTTGCATGGCGTACACCAGGAATCCGGTAGTTTACCTGTGCAAACTGAGATCGAGCAGCTTATTCCACAAGATCTCGCCGGTACCGATACTTTCAGACGCAACGACAGAGTCTATTATTCATCTCCAGGCAACCCGCTGCTGGTCACAATGAACCAGTCGATTAAAGAATTGCCCGCGATTTTGTTCCAGTCGCAAACCGGCATTATGAAACTTTATGATGCAGTGCTGGGTAGCAGCACCTCTTTGTCCGGGCGCACAGCACAGTTGCTCAGGCTCACCTCCCTGAACAATGGCCGTTTTAGCTATTGGCTCTGGCTGGATGGCGAAACCGGTTTTCCGCTTCGGGTTGACACTGTCGATCAAAATAACGAAGTTCTGGAGCGCTGGATGGTGGTGCATATGCAGCTAAAACCAACCTTACCTACTGAGCTGGTGAACTTACTGAGCGCAGAACTCCCGGCAGAACCTGTTCAGCTGGCTGGTAATGTTGTTGCCGAAAATGCCGATTTTCAGCTTGGCTGGCTGCCGGAAGGTTATCAACTGGCGGCACAACAAACTGCTTTTACCACGCAAAATAATGCGGTGTTGGCGTCCTGGTTGCTTAGCGATGGTTTGCATCAAATCTCGGTTTTTGTGCAGCCTTCGGCGGGGTTACCAGCACAGGCTTTTCGGGATGGTGCCACCACTTTGCTGGTGCTGCCAAAACAGAATGTTGATGTCACAGTGATAGGTCCGCTTGACGTTACTCTAGCCAACCGGTTGGCTGATTCCGTTCGCTAAGCCACACTGGTACAATGCCTGCCTTTTTCCGGCACAGGTGCAGCAACATGGTTGAAGAAATAGCTACAGTCATGCAGGTGGAAGCGCAGGGGGTCTGGTTGCAAACCAAAGTGGTGAACAGCTGTCAGGCATGCAGTGCCAACGACAGCTGCACCAGTGGGGTGGTGGCGAAACATCTGACCAACCGCGATTATCGTTTTTTCCTGCCTTATCAATCAATGCAACCTGAACTATTGCCGGGCCAGCAAGTACGCATCGGCATTCACGAAGGCGTGTTATTAAAATCGGCCGCTGCGGTTTATTTATTGCCTCTGGTGTTATTTATAACAGCGGTGCTGCTGATGTCGTTTTCTCAAGCTGGCGAAGGTTGGCAGTTGTTGGCCGGTATTGCCGCGGCACTGCCCGGGTATTGGCTGGCACATCGTTTTGGCCTGCGACAGGGCGGCGCTGAACAACAACTGGAGTTGCTGGAAGTGTTGCCTTTTATCAGTGTGCAATCCCAGTAACACAGCGGTTCACTGTATTAAATTACCGGCAAAAGCGTCAGTGCTGTGAAAGCCGAAGAACACATAGCAACCTCGCGGCAAATCAAGTACAATTCGCGGCAATTTTAATCTGTGGCATGGTTTGACAAGGTAACAAAGTTACCAGGTCTGACTGGCCAACCAGCTCAGTTTTTATTGGAAAAAATGGCAAAAATATCTCATATCCGTAATTTTTCGGTCATCGCTCACATTGACCACGGCAAATCAACTTTATCCGACCGTTTGATCCAGTTTTGTGGTGGTTTATCCGATCGGGAAATGCAGGAACAAGTGCTGGATTCGATGGATCTGGAGCGTGAGCGTGGTATTACCATCAAAGCGCAAAGTGTGACGCTGAATTACAAAGCCAAAGACGGCGAAACTTATCAGCTGAATTTTATCGACACGCCAGGCCACGTTGACTTTACGTATGAAGTCAGCCGTTCTTTAGCTGCCTGTGAAGGTGCGTTGTTGGTGGTGGATGCCGGTCAGGGTGTAGAAGCACAAACTGTTGCTAACTGTTACACAGCGCTGGAGATGAACCTGGAAGTATTGCCGGTTCTGAACAAAATTGACTTGCCACAAGCTGAACCTGAACGTGTTGCTGAAGAAATTGAAGACATCATTGGTATTGAAGCTATTGGCGCAGTGCAGTGTTCTGCCAAAACCGGTCTGGGTATTGAAGATGTGCTGGAAACCATCGTTAAAGGTATTCCATGCCCTGAAGGTGATGTAGATGCTCCAACACAAGCACTGATCATCGACTCGTGGTTTGACCCTTACCAGGGCGTTGTGTCACTGGTGCGGGTGAAGCACGGTAAAATTCAGGCCAAAGACAAAATTAAAATCATGTCGAGCGGCGCTGTTTATGAAGTTGATAAAGTGGGTATTTTTACCCCTAAAGCCAAAAATACCGGCATTTTAAGCACCGGCGAAGTAGGCTTTATTATTGCCGGCATTAAAGAAATTAAAGGTGCGCCTGTTGGCGATACCTTAACGCTGGCAAAAAACGCAGCTACTGAACCTTTACCAGGCTTTAAACGCATTAAACCTCAGGTATATGCCGGTGTGTACCCGGTATCATCAGATGACTACGAAGATTTCCGTGATGCGCTGGAAAAACTCAGCTTAAACGATTCATCGCTGTTTTATGAACCAGAAAGCTCCAGCGCTTTGGGTTTTGGTTTCCGTATTGGTTTCCTTGGTATGTTACACATGGAAATCATTCAGGAGCGTTTAGAGCGTGAATACGATCTGGACCTCATCACCACTGCCCCCACAGTAGTGTACGAAGTTGTCACCAAAGGCGGCGAAACCGTGATGGTAGACAACCCAAGTGACTTACCGCCTGTTGCCAGTATCGACGAAATCCGTGAACCTATTGTTGAGGCGCATATTCTGGTGCCGCAGGAATATTTAGGTAACGTGATTAACCTCTGTATTGAAAAACGTGGTGTGCAGATCAATATGACTTATCACGGCCGTCAGGTGGCAGTGGTGTATGAACTGCCAATGGCTGAAGTAGTGATGGATTTCTTCGACAGATTAAAATCAACCAGCCGTGGTTATGCATCTTTGGATTACGCGTTTAAACGTTTCCAAACCTCTGATATGTCAAGGGTTGATATTTTAATCAACGGTGAGCGTGTGGATGCGCTGGCGATTATCAGCCACAAAGATTTTGCCCAGGGTCGTGGCCGTGAACTGGCAGAGAAGCTGAAAGAGCTGATCCCACGTCAGATGTTTGATATTGCTATTCAGGCCGCTATTGGCAGCCATGTTATTGCCCGTACCACGGTCAAACAATTACGGAAAAACGTATTGGCCAAGTGTTATGGTGGTGATATTAGCCGTAAGAAAAAACTGTTGCAGAAACAGAAAGAAGGTAAAAAACGCATGAAGCAGGTCGGTAACGTTGAAGTGCCGCAGGAAGCGTTTTTAGCTATTCTGAAAGTAGGCAAATAACAAACTGATTTTGCATTGATTGCGGCGCTGTATGATCAGCGCCGCAGTTGTTACAGCTGGTAACAATATATGCTGCTGCAATGGCATCAACAGCACAGTATTCAGCGGTAAGCTGATACTTTTGAAACATCAACGAGGATTAGGTATTTCATGGCAGGTTATTTTGCAATTTTTTTAGTGGCGTTAACTGTTGGCAGTGGCTTGATCTGGTTGTTTGACGCTTTGGTGCTGGCGCCAAAACGTAAAGTGAAACTGGCGCAGGCTGAAGCTGCTGCAGGTGTGGCCCTGACCGATGATGTGAAGCAGCAAATTGCCCCTCAGTCTTATATCGCTGAAACGGCGCAGTCTATTTTCCCTCTGATTGCCATCATCACAATTTTCCGTTCTTTTTTGTACGAACCCTTTCAAATTCCATCCGGCTCCATGATGCCTACTTTGCTGGTCGGTGATTTTATTCTGGTGGAAAAATATTCGTACGATGTAAAAGACCCGATTTGGCGCACCACCTTAATTGAAACCGGTAAACCAGAACATGGCGATGTGGCGGTATTTAAGTACCCGGAGCAGCCGACAG
>JAYRUI010000370.1:0-3847 GCA_041919175.1 Rheinheimera sp.
TCATTAAAAGGCCCTATGATTGAATGAGTTATCTTAATGTCGTATGCAGCAACCGCCTTGGAGCGGAAGCATTTCTTCCGCCACGGAAGTGGTTATTTTTCCTCCTGTTGTTACTGACGTTCAAAGCTCAGGCCAGCACTGAACAACAAGTCAGAGATCATATTGCTGCTGAGATACAGCGTTTTGCAGTGCAACTTGGCGCTAACGGCAAAGTGAAGCAGCAGATTGACTTATCACTGCCCGCCGGCCTGCAAAAAAAACCAACTTGCCGTAAACTGGTGATTAGCCGCAGTAACACTCAGCAAGCACCGTGGGGGCGCATCAGCTATAGTCTGGAGTGTCGGGACGCTAAAAGCTGGCAAAGCCGCGCAACCGCTAAAGTCAGAGTCTGGTTACCTGTGGTGGTCGCAAGCAGGCAAATACAGCGGGATGAAGTACTGACAAAAGACATGTTAAGCACCCGCCTGACCGAGCTGGAACAAACAAAACTGAGTGTGGAACTGAGGCCCCAGGCGCTGATTGGGATGCAGGCCAAACGCCGGATCGCCGCAGGGCAAATCGTTAGCCGGCAACATCTGACAGCGCAGTTATTGGTAGAAAAAGGCAGTCATGTGCTGATCACAGTGCAAAGCGGCGGCTTTAACGCCAGCACCAAAGGCATTGCACTCGAAGACGGCCAGCTAGGTCAACGCATCAAGATACAAAACATCTCGTCAGGTGTTATTCTGGAAGCAGAAGTGATTGCAGAGGCAACAGTACAAACTATTTTTAAATCAAATTAAAGTTTTGCCGGTTAAATGTCGCTTTTAACCAGTAATACGCATTTTTGGCTTGAAAGCCGGGTAAACACGATGATTAAGATTGACCAGTCCAAACTTATACAGCCGGTACCAAAAACCGAGCAACAAATACAGAATGTTGCACAAAAAGCTTCGCAAGCAACAGGCTATGTGCAACAAAGCGAAATCAGCACGACCACTCAGGCTATACAACAGGCCTTTAACACCCTCGCACAGCATGGTGAAATTGATTTTGATAAGGTTGCTCAGGTAAAGGTTGCTTTATCAAAAGGTGAATTACAGCTGGATGACGACTCTCTGGCGCAGGCGATTCTGGATTTCCACAGAAGATGAGCCAACAGGCACTGAAAGCTGTAATCACGGCTTTGCAACAGGACACTGAGTTGTTAACTGAGCTCAGTAAAATATTGCAGCAGCAATACGTATTGATGAGCTTGCGCCAAAGTGAACAGCTGGAGCAGTTAAATTTGCAGGCACATCAGTTGTTGGCACAATTACAAAAAAATGCGACACAGCGGCAGGAGGCGATGCAGCAGTTACAACTGCCTTTGACGGATCAGGGCATTCAAACTTTGTTGGCCATGCTGCCTGAAAAAGTACGAGCCGCCAGCAAACAGCTGTTTGACACAGTGCAACAGCGCACCCAAATCTGCCAGCAACTGAATCAAAAAAACGGTGAACTGCTGGCTTATCAACGTAGCTTGATGCAAAAGCTGCTTGGTTTACACGATAAAACACAATATCCGCAACTGCAGTTGGGACAGCCTTAAAATATCGGCGTTTTTACATACCCCGATTTTCAATTGCGCTGCGGCATTTTATTCACTGCTGAGTTGTTATTCTTCCTGAAATCTGGCTGGTTTGCGTTTTTCGACAATACTCATCAGCGCCAGATAATAAGCCCGTTGTTTACTGGCAGCATCCTGTTGCAAATGTAAATCGTTGCTGGTGTTAATGACCCGCTGTTGCTGTAACTCTTTTACCTGCTCTACTGACGCTTTCATTGCAATCGCATTCTGGTAAAACAGCGGCGAGCTGACACTCGATGGCATATGGAGTTGCTGGCTGTGCGCTTCTAGTTGCTGAAACCGTACCAATTCCTGTTGTTGCAGCCGGGACAAGTCACGTACCCTTTCGTTCATGGTTCTGAGTTTGTCTTTTTGCATTTCAGCATATTTTTCAAGCACTTCTTGGCCTTAGAAGCTGAGCCAGCTCCGTTTGGGAAGCCGAAAATCCATGAGCATCATTCAGCCCCTGACATAAAAATTTTTCAAGAAAGGGGAACATGTCTACTGCAACATCCAGTTCCGGATCTTTACCACGCTGATAAGCACCCAGCGGTATTAGTTCGCGCACCTGCTGGTAACGAGCGTAGAGTCTTTTTAGCAAATAAGCCTGTTTTAACTGCAGTTCCGGTACTATTTGTGGCATCACCCTGCTGATAGAAGCGCCAATATCGATGGCCGGATAATGGCCCTGCTCTGCCAACTCGCGGGTCAGCACTATATGACCGTCAAGAATGGCACGACAAGCGTCTGCTATCGGATCCTGTTGATCGTCCCCTTCTGCCAGCACGGTATAAATGGCCGTCATAGTGCCGGCACTATCAGCACTGTTCCCGGCTTTTTCAACCAATTGGGTGAGTTTGCTAAAAACAGAAGGCGGATAACCTTTAGTGGCCGGTGGTTCACCAACAGATAAACCAATTTCCCTTTGTGCCTGGGCATAACGAGTCAGGGAGTCAACCAGCAGCAACACGTTAAAACCCTGATCGCGAAAATAAGCCGCCAGCCTGTGACTGAGTTCAGCAGCCCGCAACCTGAGCAAGGGGGATTGATCAGCAGGTGCTGCCACCACTATGGCCTTTCTCAGCCCCTCCGGCCCTAAACTATGCTCGATAAAGTCTTTTACTTCCCAGCCACGTTCGCCAATCAGGCCAACGATGACGATGTCGGCCTGAGTGTAGCGGGTCATCATGCCAAGCAATTTACTTTTACCGACCCCTGAACCGGCAAACAAACCAACCCGCTGGCCCTGACCTACAGTAAACAAAGCATTAATGGCACGGATACCGACATCCAGCGGTTGCACCACGCCTTTTTTCTGCAGTGGATTTACAGCCGCCAGACTGGCGCTGATCATGTCTCCTTGCTTGAGCGGCGGCAAACCGTCCAGTGGCTGCATCAGGCCATCCACCACCCTGCCAAGCAAGGCGCTGGAAACCAGCAATTGATTTGCTTTGGGCGCAGCTCTGACACGGGCGCCGGCCTGTAGACCTTCGATGGTGCTGAGCGGCATTAAAAACGCGTGATCTGGCTCAAAACCGACGACTTCAACGTCATACCAGCTGCCATTCTGGCTTTCGACCTGGTAACGCTGGCCCATCACAAAATCGCCCCCTGAAGCGCTCAGCATCATGCCGTTTAGCCGTAACAAGCGGCCATAACTTTGCACAGGTGCCACTGGGCTAAGGAGTGTTCTTGCCTGTGCCAGCCGCTGGCTGAAGTAATCAGAGGGAGTCATGATTCAGACTGTCCCGCAAAGGCTGCAATGCATGCTGTAACCGTTGCTGATAGTCAAGCTGGTGTAACTGGGCGCGGCCATTAAAAAATACCTCACCGGCGCCAAGCTGCGGATCCTGTTGCAAAGGTACGTTCTGAATTTGGCTGATACCATCAAACAAAGCGGCATCCTGCGGAGAAATCTGAATAGACTCAATAACATCCACTTTGCCGAGTTCAGGTAAAATGCGGTCAATCGCCTGATGTAACAAAGCAGGTTGCAATTGCAATTCAGCTTCAATCACCACAGTGGCCAGACTTTGCACCATCAGCAAAATTTCCTGCGCAAGCTGGCCGTCATGTAACCTCAACTGCTGCTGAAACTGCTGGCTGAGCAACTCAAGTGCAGCTTGTTGCTGCAAGGCAGATTGTTGCTGTAAAGCCGCCAGCTCGTTGTCGAGAAAAGCTTGTGCTGTTTGCTGACCTTGCAAAACTCCACGCTCGTAAGCTTGCTGCTGCGCCGCGGCAATACCAGCCACATAACCC
>JAYRUI010000371.1:0-3802 GCA_041919175.1 Rheinheimera sp.
AAGCGGTCAGCAATAAAGGTGCACTCAGCAGCAAGGCTGAAGTGAAAAAAGACGGTTTAAATTTCGCGGCTGACATTGTGTGTTTGTGCTGCAACATAAAGAACTCCGATAAACAACAAAAGAGGAAGCTACATTAGAACTTTGTGTTTTACCGCCTGAATTGAAACTGAATTTTATACCGGGCAAAGGTCTGACAAGTTTAACTATCAGCGCTATGACAGTGAGCGATTAAAGACAAAGATTACAAATAACGATGGCGGCCACCTGCAACAAAATGCAGGTAAGCCGTTGATACAGCGAGAGTCCGTAAACCTTTGCTCAACAGCCCTTAGACTTCCTGCAGCGCTTTTAAGGCTTTGGAATGAAACTCGCGGTGTTTCATGACCAATAAAACAATGACGGTAGACACCATAAATAACCAGACATTAATAAACCAGGCCAAAGCTGCCAGTGAAAAATAAATGGCACGCAGGCCGTAGTTAAAAGAATGCGCCGCCTGATCAATCACTTTGGCCGCTCTGTTGGCGTAGAGCTGCACCTCGGCTTCAGATAAATGTTTGCCATCGGGCGCAGCACCAATCAGCACACCACCAAAACCATACTGGCGTAAACTCCAGGTAAACTGGAAGAAGGTAAATACATAAATTAAGCCTAAAAACAGCAACTTAAACTGCAATAGCCCGTCCGTATGATCAAGCCAGGGCATCACCTGCAACAGCACCTGGGCAATTTTGTCACTGGACGCTATGGCGGTCAGCAAACCGGCCAAAATCAGCATAGAGCTGGACGCAAAAAAGCTGACATTACGCTCCAGCGTGGAAATCAGCGCCACATCAGCCATTTTATTGTCGCGGGTTAACATCTGCCGCATCCAGTCGGTGCGTTTACGCCGCAGTTCAAAACTCAGGCAACTGACGGTGCGGGCTTTGCGTTTGGCAAAGAGGGTATAACCCACCCACAACAATAAAAACCACAACACCGCCAACAAATCTAACCAGGGAAAAGCGTTTTGCATTGTTACTCCATCAGGCGTCCGGACCGGACTCTGTTAAGGCCAAATCAAAATAAAAACAGGCGCCCCCGTCAGGCAAGCGCTGATAACCAATGTCGCCGCCCATGCGTTCGAGCAGTTCTTTACAAATAGCGAGACCCAGACCGGTGCCGCCCAGTTGCCTGCTGTCTGAGCTGTCAGCCTGCGAAAATTTCTGAAACAGCCTGGGGATAAAATCGGCTGGCACACCAGGGCCTTGATCCAACACCTGAATACGCACTTTGTTGCCCAGTTGCAGCGCCTGCAACTGCACCTCGCCCTGAGGTGGTGAAAAACGAATGGCATTGGCCAGCAAGTTAGCAAACACCTGCTGCAGCCTGCTGTCGTCAGCCCTCACTGTTAGCTCAGGGTCAACATCAGGCTGCACAGTTAAAGTGATACCTTTTTGCTGCGCCAGCGGCAGGTTGCGGTTTTTGGCTTCCAGTAACAAAGACTTCACGCCCAAAGGTTGTAACTGCAACAGCATTTTGCCTGCGCTGAGTTTTTCAATATCCAGAATATCGTTGATCAGCATCGACAGCTGTTCACAATTTTGCCGGGCTATATCCAGTAACTGTTGCTGTGGCTGTGTAATCACACCTACAGCACCAGCGGCCACTAAACCAAGAGCCCCACGAATAGCGGTTAACGGTGTGCGCAGTTCATGGCTGACGGTAGAAACAAATTCGTTTTTCAGCCGCTCTACTCTTTTACGCTCGCGAATATCGCGCAGCAACAACACTGTGCCGCCCTGCTCTGCCTCGCGGATATGGCTGAGCATCAGCTCCACCAGCACCGGCTGGCCATTTTGCTGCAGCACATCGAGTTCAGCGCCGCCGGCCAGCTCATCCAGGGTGCAGCTGTTGGCAAACAGCTGAGTGTAAGGCTGGCCGGTAATGGCATAAGCCTGATAACCCAACAAACTCTGGGCGGCCTTGTTGATTTTTTCAATACGGCCAAACCTGTCCAGCACCACAATAGCGTCAGCAACGTTATCAAGCACTGTGCTGGCATAAGCTTCACTTTGCTCTCTGGCTCTGGCAGTGACCGCCAGCCTGCTGTTGGCGATAAAAATGGCTGTCACCAGCGATAATAACAACAGGCTGATCAACCAGCCGAGCAGCCGCAGGCTCCAGCCGCTGGCAAAAGAGAACGGCTCAGCCGACACCGCCGCCAGCTGCCATTTGGCACCGGAAATGGTTAAATCAAACAACATAGCGTCTTGCAAAAACAGCTCTGGCTCACCCACCAGCGCCTCTGTCCAGCGTTGGCCGGCAAGACGCCGCAGCGCCACTTTTACACCTGCTGCTTCGGCCTGCTGGCGCAACAACACCCAAACCGATTCAATCTCCAACACTGTACTGACAATGCCCCAATACCGCTCATCGGGCAAAAATACCGGTATACGATGGATAAAACCCGCTCCGCCCTGCGCCAGTTGCACAGGGCCCACCAGCAAGGGTTTGCGCTGCTGAATTAAAGCGGCGATGTCAGGCCACTGTTCAGGGAGATCCGGATAATAAAGCCCCAGCGCTTTTTCATTGCCCAGCAGCGGATAAATCATGCTGATCCTGTTACCGGGGGCCAGGCCAATATTGCGGATATGCCGCGCCTGCGCCACCAGGTTGGGCAATAAAAAGGCAAACTCTTCATCGCGCACCTGGCCATGCGACGCCTGAATATAAGCCACCAGGCCCTGGCTTAAATACAATGACGAATTCACTTCGGTTTCCAGCAAGGCACGCAATTCTGCTGCTGCTGCTGCCACATGCCGAAGTTGTACCTGCTGCTGGCGCTGCCTGTCCTGAAACACCAGATATTCGGTGCACAAAGTAAACAGCAACAATAACAAAGTCAGCAGCAGCCATTGCCAGCGGGAGAACAACGTTGTCGCCATGCCTGATCCTAAGTTGAAATGATGGGGAATCTGACGCACTTTGCTTTTTTGCTAAAGCGCAAAGTACTTGCTTAATGATACACTTGGCGCAATTTTCCGGCAGATTAATTTAATAAGTTTGAGGAGCATAGCGTGACGACTTTAACCATTCAAACCCCTGATGACTGGCATTTACATTTTCGTGACGGTGATATGCTCAAAGAAACAGTGCCGGCCACTGCCCGTTGTTTCCGTCGTGCTGTGGTGATGCCCAATTTAGTGCCGCCAGTAACCACAGGTGCTTTAGCCCAGGCTTACCGCGAACGTATTCTGGCCGCCCGCCCGGCCGGCAGCAATTTTGAACCTGTGATGACCATTTATCTGACTGACCAGACTACAGCACAGGATATTGCCGATGCCAAAGCCGCTGGCGTACTCGCCGCCAAGTTATACCCGGCAGGTGCCACCACCAACTCACATTCAGGTGTATCCAGTTTAAGCAGCCTGTACCCTGTGCTGGAAGCCATGGTGGAACACAATATGTTGTTCTTAATTCATGGTGAAGTGACTGATTCGCATATTGATATTTTCGACCGTGAAGGCGTGTTTATCGAACAGCATTTAACCCAAATTGTGGCGAATTTTCCCAAACTGAAAATAGTGCTGGAACATATCACCACCAAAGATGCGGTGGATTTTGTACTGGCCGCTGCCGATAACGTTGCTGCCACTATCACACCACAACATTTAATGATGAACCGCAACGACATGCTGGTGGGCGGTATTCGCCCGCACAACTACTGTCTGCCGGTACTGAAACGCCGCACCCATCAGGAAGCGTTACGTGCTGTAGTAGCAAGCGGCAATAAAAAGTTCTTCCTGGGCACAGACTCTGT
>JAYRUI010000372.1:0-3779 GCA_041919175.1 Rheinheimera sp.
GTTGGTGGCCTGTGTTGTGCCAAAGCCGGCACTCAATGCCGTTTTATTGCTGATGGCTTTGCCGCGCGCAAGCCTCTATAATGACCGGCTGAAATTTCAGCCAACCCAGTAAACAGAGGTCCTTCATGCGTCCAAGCGGCAGAACAGCCAGTCAAATCCGTCCTATCAGTTTCACCCGTAATTTTACCGCGCATGCCGAAGGTTCGGTGCTGGTTGAGTTTGGCAATACCAAAGTACTTTGTACCGCTTCTATTGAAGAAGGTGTGCCGCGTTTTATGAAAGGACAAGGCAAAGGCTGGATCACTGCTGAATACGGCATGTTGCCACGCGCCACCCACACCCGGAACGACCGTGAAGCTGCCCGTGGCAAACAAAGCGGCCGCACTATGGAAATTCAACGTTTAATTGGCCGTGCCCTGCGCGCTGCTGTGGATTTATCTTTGCTGGGCGAAAACACTATCACTTTTGACTGTGATGTGATTCAGGCCGACGGCGGCACCCGCACTGCAGCTATTTCCGGTGCTTGTGTGGCTTTATGTGACGCCTTAAGTTTTTTACGCGCCAAAGGCAGTATTAAAACTAACCCGCTGAAGTATATGGTGGCCGCGGTTTCGGTGGGTATTTATAAAGGTGAAGCAGTGGCCGACCTGGAATACACCGAAGACTCAGCTGCCGACACCGATATGAACGTGGTGATGACTGAAACCGGTAAACTGATTGAAATTCAGGGCACTGCCGAAGCTGAGCCTTTTAGTTTTGAAGAAATGCAGGACATGATGGCGCTGGCCAAAACTGCTATCCGCGAAATTATCGACGAACAAAAACGTGTTTTAGCCTGAGGTACAGATGAAAGCTTTTCAGATTGAATTTATTGAGTTTGCCCTGAGCCGTCAGGTGCTGAAATTTGGCTCTTTCACTTTGAAATCAGGCCGCACCAGCCCGTACTTTTTTAATGCCGGTTTATTTAATACCGGCGGCGATTTAGCAAAATTAGGCCGTTTTTATGCCGCCGCAGTGCAGGATTCGGGCATCGAGTTCGACGTGCTGTTTGGCCCGGCTTATAAAGGTATTCCTATTGCCACCACCACGGCAGTTGCGCTTTATGACCATCATCAGCGCGACGTGCCTTATTGTTTTAACCGCAAAGAAGCCAAAACTCATGGTGAAGGCGGCAATTTGGTGGGTTCGCCGCTGCAAGGCAAAATTATGCTGGTGGATGATGTGATCACCGCAGGTACGGCCATTCGTGAATCGATGCAAATTATTCAGGCGCAGGGTGCTGAGCTTGCCGGTGTGCTGATTGCGCTGGACCGCCAGGAGCGGGGCCAGGGCGAATTGTCGGCCATTCAGGAAGTTGAACGCGATTTTGGCACCAAAGTGGTGTCTATTATCGGCCTGAACGACCTGATTAACTACCTGCAAGGCAAACCTGAACTGGCAGCGCATCTGGATGCCGTAACGGCGTACCGTGCACAGTACGGTGTAACCCTGGCTTAATTGCGGGTGGGCTTAATTGCCGGTGGGCTTAGGCGGCTGTGGTTTCAGTTTGCCTTAAGGCCGCTGTCTCATCATAGCGCCTTAACAAGCAAGAAGATTGTGCAACACAGAGGCCAGCTCACCGGCTGGCTTTATGTTGCAGGGCAATGAAGGAGTTTTTGTGATCAATAAACCAAATGGCAGCGGTTTAGGCCGTATTCTCAAAGCCACTGAATGTTCCCGCAAAGGTTTTGTGGCCGCCTGGCGTTTTGAAGCCGCCTTCCGGCAAGAAGCTTTACTGGCGCTGTTGATGTTGCCTTTGTCATTCTGGCTGGCGCAGTCGGTGGCACAGTGGGCTTTGTTGGTGGCGGTATTACTGCTGGTATTGATTGTTGAACTGCTGAATTCTGCCATTGAAGCTTTAACAGACCGGGTTAGCCTGGAGCGTCATGAATTGTCGGGCCGCGCTAAAGATATGGGATCAGCCGCTGTGACATTAAGCCTGACCATAGTCGCATTGGTGTGGGGCGCAGCTTTGTGGCAAAGGCTGATAGTGTAGTCTGGCTTTCGCTTGGTTCTTATAAATAAAAAAGGCACTCTGGTGCCTTTTTTATTTGGATAAACGCCACGCAGTGAGTTGGTATTGCGTTTGTTGGCGGGCGTGACTCAGTGCAAAAGATTGCAGCAACTCAATTGCCGGACATTTATGAAAACAGGCTTTCGCGCAACATAACCCACTGTGCAGTAAAATGCTGGCTGGGCAAACGGCTAAAACCAGAACGCACAAACTGGTGAATTTTTCCTTCACAAAGTGCGAGCAGTAAATTTGCCAGTTCACCTTCATCCTGGGTAAAACCTTTACCCTCACGCAACTTACGCTCGCGCAGGCATTGGCGCAGTTGCACTTCCAGCTTGTCGAATAACAGCGCTACTCTTTCCCGCAGTCGTTCCTGTTCACCTTGCAAGGCATCCCCGGTCAGAATACGGCACATGCCCGGGTTGCGGTCGGCAAACACCAGCAACATTTGCAGAATAAGCTCAATCCGCTGTTCGGTTTGTTTATGTTCCTGCAAAATTTTATTGATAGTGCCAAGCAAAGTGGCTTCAATAAACTCAATCAGGCCTTCAAACATCCGTGCTTTGCTGGGGAAATGCCGGTACAAAGCCGCTTCCGACACGCCAACTTCGGCGGCCAGTGCTGCTGTGGTAATACGTTGCCCAGGGTGATTTTCCAGCATAGCGGCCAGCGCCTGCAGAATTTCATCCTTGCGGTTGCTGCTTCTTACCGTGCTCATACTTGCTTGTGCTTATGGCGCGCTGCTGTGGTCATTGGCTGTTAGTGCTTGCCGGAATGGCCAAAACCACCTTCGCCACGCTCACTTTGTTCAAAATCCGGTACCAGGCTGAAATCTGCCTGCACCACCGGCATAAACACCAGCTGGGCGATACGGTCGCCTGGCTGAATGGTAAAAGGGTCTGAACCACGGTTCCAGGTAGAAACCATCAGCTGGCCCTGATAATCCGAGTCAATTAAACCCACCAGATTACCCAGTACAATACCGTGTTTATGGCCTAAACCCGAACGAGGCAAAATGGTGGCACATAAATTCGCGTCGCCAATATGAATGGCAATGCCGGTTGGAATTAAAAAGGTTTCACCTGGTTTCAGTTCCAGTGGTGCATCTAACAAAGCACGTAAATCCAGGCCGGCCGAACCTGGCGTAGCATAAGCGGGCAGTGGGTATTCAGTACCAATGCGTGGGTCCAGAATTTTCAGTTCGATGCTTTTTTTCATTTTTTGTATTGCTCTACAATTAATTGAATAAGGGCAGTTGCTAAGGTGGTTTTGTCCTGCAAAGCAAGCGATTGCTGCAGATTGTGACCAAAAACTGTGACGGCATTTTGTTCGCTGTTAAAACCCTGACCTGCCACTGACACGTCGTTGGCACAAATCAGGTCGAGCTTTTTGCTTTGCAGTTTTTGCAGGGCATAAGCCTGGACGTTTTCAGTTTCGGCGGCAAAACCCACAGTGAAAGGGCGCTTTTCGGTTAAAGCGGAAACTTGCGCAATAATGTCGGGGTTTTTCACCAGCTGCAGCGTCAGCTCGTCTTTACCTGCGGTTTTTTTCAGTTTTTGGCTGGACACTTCGGCCATGCGGTAATCGGCCACTGCGGCGCAGCCAATAAAAATATCCTGTTGCGGGGCTTGCTGTAGTGCGGCCTGACACATTTGCTCTGCGCTCACGACATCAATACGGCTGACGCCCGCTGGTGTTGACAGTTGTACCGGGCCGCTGATTAAGG
>JAYRUI010000373.1:0-3741 GCA_041919175.1 Rheinheimera sp.
TTACCTTGCCATTGAAATTACTGAAAGGGCTTTGATAGATAAAATAGCTCAGGCAAAAATCAGTATTGAATGTCTGCGCAGCGCCAGCGTAAAAGTACTGCTGGACGATTTTGGCACCGGCTATTCCAGTTTAAGTTATCTGCATGAATTTCAACTGGATGTTTTAAAGATTGATCGCAGTTTTATTGCCGGGATCCGGCCGCGCGTTCAGGAGAATCCGGTGGTGAACACTATTATTACGCTGGCTAAAACACTGTCATTAACTGTGATTGCCGAAGGTATTGAAACCAGTCTGCAGCGTAAGCTGTTGTCGGAATTAGGTTGTGATGCCGGGCAGGGCTATTGGTTTGCCAAAGCAGTGACGGCTAAAGAAGCCAGTAGCTGGCTCAGATAATGGTTGTAATAGTTCCCGCAGATTGCGGGCTCAGCTGTATCTTCTGAGCCCGTAACGGCAAAATGTTATTTTTTCAGCAAGATCCGGCTGGGTTCAATGTCAATTTTGCCTTCTTTCATTAAACCGCCAATGGCTTGTTTAAAGACTTTTTTACTGACACCAAAAGCCGCGTAAATAGCTTCAGGTTCACTTTTATCTGACAGCGGCAGTTCACCACCGGCTGCTGTTAATTTTTCAACAATTTGTTCAGCAAAACTTTGCGTTTTGGCGTAACCCGGTTTGTCGAGTAATAAGTCAATTTTGCCGTCGTCCCGCACTTTGCCGATATAAGCTTTACAACGGTAACCACGGCGTAGTGGTTTAAATACCTGATCTTTATACAAAACACCCCAGTGTTCGTTGTCCACTACCGCTTTGTAACCTAAGTCTGTTGGTTCAGTGACCACAATCTCAACTTCATCACCACGCTGATAAGACGGCTGGGTTTTACCAATAAATTTATCCAGTTTGCTGGAAGCCACAATACGGTTGCTGCGGTCGACATAACAGTACACCAGATAACTGTAATCCTGCTGCATGGGCACAGCCTGCTCGGAAAAAGGCACCAGCAAGTCTTTTTTCAGACCCCAGTTTAAAAAAGCGCCCACTTTGGTGGTGGCCACTACTTTTAGCTGCGCGACCTGACCAACCATCACCAAAGGTTTTTCGGTGGTGGCAATCAGCTGATCTTCGGAATCGAGATATAAAAACACTTCAACCGAACTGCCTAAATCGAGATCTTTAGGTACATAACGGCGTGGCAACAGAATGTCACCCCAGCTTTTTCCGTCGAGATAGACACCAAATTCAACCTGCTTTTTCATCACTAAGGTGTTGAGTTTGCCTAAAAACATAATTACTCCAGCGTAAAAAGAGGGGAAGCGGCTGTTTTTAACAGCACAGGATTGATCACCACAGACTGTTGATTGTCAGCAAACCACAGCTGACCTTCCTGAATGGTGCATTGCAGCTGCATACTGCGCTGACAAAGTGTAGCAAGCGCGGCTGATTCGTCTGCATTGATAGCAACAACTGTCAGGTTACTGAGCTCAAGTGCGCCTTTTTGGGCGTCTTTCCACCATTTATCCACCACAGTGCCGCCATAAGCCAAAACCAGCCCTTGTTTTGCTCTGTGACTGGCGCGGCGTAGCAGTTTTTCGTCCGGCAAACCCAGTTCTACCCAAAGTTCAATTTCTCCACTTAAATTGTGTTGCCACAAATCGGGTTCACTGTCTTCAGAAATACCTTTGCCAAATAACAACCGTTCGTCGGCGCAAAGCGTAAATGCCACCAGACGTAACATCATCCGTTCTATAGTTTCAGACGGATGTTGTGCCAGGGTCAGGTTGTGGGTTTGGTAATAGTGCCGGGTCATATCGGCAATTGCGAGTTCAGCTTTATAAATGGTTGCTTTAAGGGCCATGCGCCAGAAATCCTGCTTCCCAGGTTGAATTGGGGTGACTGTCGGGAAAGGGCGCTAGTGTAAACGTTTTTCGTCCCTGAAGGTATGTCAGCTTTTGAAAATAGCGCCGCCATTTTCTAAGGCCAGTTTACGTTGTTGCAACCGCTGCCATATTTTTTCGTGAAATACATAACCCACTGTATTCACGGCAGGTTCTACCAAAGCCACCAGACCACCCACGACACTGTCGCCAGTGAGTAAATAAGCGACGGTAAAAGCAATACTAAAGTGCATAATGGCAAAGCTCAGGGTTTTTAGCATGATGTGATGTCCAAAGCTGGTTAATATGCAAATGATAGTTGTTCGCATTTAAGATTGCCAGCTCAATTATTTGCTTTAGATCATCGAAAAAATCAATCAGGATGGGGAGCTTGTATCGATATTGTATTGATGTTGCTTTGCTGTTATAGCGATTGAGCCGCTGTGGTGCTGGCGTGCAGGCTGTAAAACGTGTATCACTTGATAGTTGTGGTTCATCGCACATAGCGTACCGCGACAATGCAGCGGCAACTATTTTATTGATTGGTTACTAAGGGCTCAGGCCCACACAGAGGTTGGTTAAAATGAGTATGGATTGCCGCGATTTTCTCGACGTTAAACAATATGAGTTTTTACTGAATTATTTTATGCGCCGGCAAAAAGAGTTGGGTTTTGCCGAACTTGCCGAGCCTTTGTCTTATGATGGTGACAGTCAATATGACCGGCTGGCGGCGCAGTTAATGGCAGAAGCTGCGCTGGCGTATAAAGAACGTTTTTTGGAGGCTGCACCAGCCATAGTCTTTACCAACTTATTTCATCTGGCGGAGCTCGAACTGAGCGGAAAAAGAGTGGTGCGACCCAAAGTCAGTAAGAATTTGCAGTAAGGTTGTCAAAAAAGCAGCAAGCAGCCTGTCAAGGCTGTTGTGAAGGTAAACGTTTCAGCGCGTCGGTGAGCATAGGTAAGTCCAGCCGTTGCTCTAACCGAACCGCGGTACCAGCCGACCAAACGCTGAAACTACCGTCTTCTTCTACCACCAACATTTTGTCTTTGCGAAAGCTATACAGCTGATTATTCAGGATATTTAGCTTTGTTTGGCTTTGTGGCTGCAATAAATTATCGCCACTCCAGTTTTGTTGGTTAAAACAGCCCAGCTCCGCCAGTAAGGTTGGCAAAATATCCAGATGCTGGGTGACGTCGCTGATGCGCAATTGTTGTAACTGTGGCCAGCGATACCAAAAAGCAGCAGTGCCAAGTGCAAATTTATCACTCTGGCCTTGCAGTTCTATCACCAGCAAGGTGCCATCGCCAACCTGCTCCAGCAGGGGTGTCAGCGCCTCGTCGTTGTCGGGTAAATGCCAGTGCAACAAGGCTGTTGCAGATGTTTGTTGTTCTTTTAACCAGGGCAGTTGTTGTTGCCAGCTATTGCCTGCATAAAAGGCAACATAACCCGCAGGAAGCTGCTGCAGCCAATCCGGCGCTTTTTGTGGTTCGTTCTGTGCCATGTCGGCGTATATCAAATTATCCAGCGCCTGTGCTTTGGCCACTGGCGCAAAGTGAGTCGTCATTTGCCGCAGGCCAAGTTGCTTCAGCTGTATTTGCTGTGCAGCTGTTAATTTGTGAAGCACAACCAAATGTACAGGCGCTGTATTGGCGGCAGCGGCACAGCTCAGTTGCACCGGTAGCTGACGAAGGGCAGTTGGCTCAAGCCAGTTTTTTTGCAGTTGTGTGGTGTCGAGAGGACCTGCTGAAGTTTCCAGTAAGTTGTAACGCGCCAGCATAGTGCGGGCTGTCGCCGGGTAACTAAAAGGCAAAATATTGTCCTGGCGGGTAATCGCATCATTTTGGCTGGCGTCGCCCCAGATATGC
>JAYRUI010000374.1:0-3737 GCA_041919175.1 Rheinheimera sp.
TCAGCCAGCGGGTCCTGTAAACGGCGACCGATAGAAACAGCGCCCCGCAGCGACACATCTAAATCAGGAAATTCCTGCGCTGCCAGCTCTGACGCTGAATACACCGAAGCGCCGGCTTCCGACACCATCACTTTGGTCAGGCGCATGTCCGGCAACATCTTAATCACGTCTCCGGCCAGTTTGTCGGTTTCGCGTGAGGCTGTGCCATTGCCAATGGCTATCAGTTCAACTTTAAATTGTTTGCAATAAGCGGCCAGAGTTTTCACCGACTTGTCCCACAGATTTTGTGGCGCATGCGGGAATACAGTGCTGTTGGCGACCAGCTTACCGGTTTCATCGACCACTATCACTTTGACGCCGGTACGAAGGCCTGGATCCAGGCCCAGGGTTGCACGCATACCTGCAGGAGCGGCCATTAATAAGTCTTTCATGTTACGGGCAAATACGGCGATTGCCTCGACTTCGGCTTTTTCGCGCAGCTCACCGAGCAAATCATTTTCCAGTTGCAGATGTAACTTTACTTTCCAGGTCCATTGCACCACGGTACGCATAAAAGCGTCGCCGGCGCGGTTTTGCTGGCGCAGGTTAAAATGGCTGGCAATCATTTGTTCACAGTTAGCATGCGCGTTTTCTTCATCGGCATCCGGTTGCAATTGCAGATTCAGTACCCCTTCGTTGCGGCCGCGGAACATCGCCAAAGCACGGTGGGAAGGCACGTTTTTCCAAGCTTCGTTGTGAGAAAAATAATCGCGGAATTTTGCACCTTCGGTTTCTTTGCCAGGCACCATGCTGCTTTTCAGCACAGCATGTTGGGCTAAATGACGGCGTAATTTGGCAAGTAAATCAGCATCTTCAGCAAAACGTTCCATCAGAATATATTTAGCTCCATCCAGCACAGCTTTGATGTCAGCAAAACCGGCGTCGCTGTTGATATAAGCTTGCGCCGCAGATTCAGGTGCCAGATTTGGGTCGGCCAGTAAGGCGTCAGCCAATGGCAACAAACCAGCTTCAATCGCAATTTGGCCTTTGGTGCGGCGTTTGGCTTTATAAGGCAGGTATAAATCTTCTAAACGGGTTTTGTTGTCGGCGGCCAGAATGTCTTTTTCCAGCTCAGGCGTTAATTTGCCTTGCTCCTGAATGGTTTTTAAAATCACCAGGCGGCGTTCTTCCAGCTCACGCAAATAAGTCAAACGCTGATCCAGCATACGTAATTGGGTATCATCCAACCCGCCAGTCACTTCTTTACGGTAACGGGCAATAAAAGGTACTGTGGCGCCTTCATCCAATAAGGCAATGGCAGCGGCAACCTGTTCAGCACGTGCGGAAATTTCCGAAGCGATTTGTTTGACAATCAATGACATATTCTTATATTCCTCAAAGCCTGCAGTGGCAATTAATGCCTGTCGGCTGGATAACAACGCAGATGGCGGGTATTGTCTATCTTCAGCGGCAAAAAATCCAATGTTGTTGCCTGCCGTGAGGCAGAGCAAACAATTTCTCCGGTTAACAACACATAAGAGCAGCAAGTGGCAAGAGCACAAGTGATTCATCAGGTAAAAACCAAACTGGTCACCCGAGAGGGTTATAACGCTTTAAAAGCGGAGCATGATCATCTTTGGTTTAAAAAACGGCCGGAAGTAACCCGTATTGTCAGCTGGGCAGCCAGTTTGGGCGACCGCTCAGAGAACGCCGATTATACCTTTAACAAAAGGCTTCTTCGGCAAATAGATAGCAGGATCAGATATTTACGAAAGCGTCTTGATGATTTAAAAATTGTTGATTTTGCACCTGAACAAGAAGGCAAAGTGTTTTTTGGCGCCTGGGTTGAAATTGAAGACGAAACTGGTGCCAGCCTGAAATTCCGTATTGTCGGGCCTGATGAAATTTATGGCCGTAAAGATTACATCTCGATAGACGCCCCTATGGCCCGCGCTTTGTTAAAAAAACAAGTGGATGACGTTTTTGTAGTGCAAACACCGGCAGGCAGCAAAGAGTGGACGGTAAGCCATATTTTTTACCCCAAAGCGGGTAGTGAAGTGTTGCCGGATTGGGCCAGCCGTTCGCTGGACGAATTAGAAGCATCAGAGCTGGATGAAGAAGGCGCTGATCCCGAATAGTGTTTGTAAACACCAGACACACACCAGGCCAGCAGCAGCTTCAACCCGTCAGCTGAGCTGCTGCTATTTTGCAAACAAAAAGGAAAGCGCTGCTGACTTAGTTCAAACGCTCCAGCAGCAGTGCAATGCCCTGACCACCGCCAATACACATAGTCACCAGCGCAAACTGGCCGTTGATCCGCTCCAGTTCATGCAGTGCTTTCACGATTAAAATGGAGCCGGTAGCGCCAACCGGATGGCCTAATGCAATAGCACCTCCATTGGGGTTGGTTTTAGCAGTATCAAAACCCAGAGTACGGCTGACCGCTATCGCCTGGGCGGCAAAAGCTTCGTTTGATTCAATGACGTCTAAATCTGCCACTGACAAACCGGTTTTTTTCAGCAGTTGTTGTACTGCCGGTATAGGGCCTAGTCCCATCAGTTCAGGCGCGACACCGGCAAAACTATAACCTCTGAACCTGGCTCTGGCTTTCAGGCCATGACTATCGGCAAACTGACGGGTGCTGAGCAGCAATGCGGCAGCACCATCGTTCAGGCCAGAGCTGTTGCCTGCTGTCACTATACCTTCTTTGCTAAAAGCCGGTTTGAGTGCTGCCAGGCTCGAAAGGCTGGTATCAGCCCGTGGATGCTCGTCTTGCGCAAAGATAAAACTCGATTTACCGCTTGTCACGGTCACAGGCGTGATTTGGCTGGAAAAATAACCGGCCTGAATTGCCTTCGTTGCGCGCTGTTGGCTTTGCAAAGCAAATTCATCCAGCTGCTGCCGGCTGATTTGATACTGAGCTGCAATACGTTCGGCCGTTAAGCCCATATGGCCACTGCCAAAAGGGTCCGTCAGAATGCCCAAAGTTAAATCGGTCAGCGGTGCAGCACCCATGCGTAAACCAGTACGGATGCCGGGTAGCAAATAAGCGCCGCGGCTCATCGACTCAGTGCCACCAGCCAGTGCCAGCTGACCGTCGCCCATAAGCAACATCTGGGCTGCTGATATCACTGACTGTACCGCCGAGCCACAAAGCCGGTTGACGTTCATGGCGGCTGAGCTTTGTGCTAAACCGGCATTTAACGCGATATGGCGTGCCAGATAGGCGTCTTGTGGTGCCGTGGTAATAATATGGCCAAAGACGGCGTGATCGATTGCCGTTGCGTCCACCCCGGCGTTGCCGATAGCGGCTTTGGCTGCAACAGTCCCAAGATCGGCCGGGCTTAAACCAGACAGACTACCGCCAAAACTACCAATGGCGGTGCGGTTGCCACTGAGGATCAGAATATCTTCAGTAGGGTTCATATTAATACTCCGACCGCTGTGGCGCTGATGAAGCAGCGGCTGGCGGCCAACCGGTTTTTAAATGTAAATCCCGTTGTGGATAAGGGAAGCTGATGCCATGTTTTTTAAATTGATGCCAGATGGCTCTGTTGATATCGGATTTCACCGCACCACGGCCATTTTCTAAGTCACCTATCCAGACTCTGAGCTGCAAATGAATACCGTTGTCAGCAAAATTTAGCATCCGGATTGAAGGTTCCGGTTCTTTTAAAACCCGCGATGACGCAAAAGCACATTCCAGCATTAACGCCATGGCATGCTCCGGATCGTCGTTGTAGCTTACCTGTACGTCG
>JAYRUI010000375.1:0-3719 GCA_041919175.1 Rheinheimera sp.
GCCACAACGGATTTATGTGTCAGCCACCCCAGCGGCTTATGAGCTGGAAAAGTCGGCCGGTGAAGTGGTGGAGCAGGTGGTGCGGCCAACGGGTCTGATTGACCCTGTGATTGAAATCCGCCCTGTAGCAACGCAAGTGGATGATTTGCTCTCTGAGGCGTATCGCTGCGCCAAACTGGGTGAACGTATTCTGGTGACGACCTTAACCAAAAAAATGGCTGAAGATTTAACCGACTACCTGAACGAGCACAATGTAAAAGTGCGGTATTTACATTCGGATATCGACACTGTGGAGCGGGTCGAAATTATCCGTGACTTACGTTTAGGGGTATTTGATGTGCTGGTTGGCATTAACCTTTTGCGGGAAGGTCTGGATATTCCGGAAGTGTCGTTAGTGGCGATTCTGGACGCCGACAAAGAAGGTTTTTTACGTTCGGAGCGATCGCTTATTCAGACCATAGGCCGCGCCGCCCGTAACGTTAAAGGCAAAGCCATTTTGTATGCCGACCGCATCACAGGCTCGATGCAAAAAGCCATCGATGAAACCGACAGACGCCGCGCCAAACAGGTGGCTTATAACGAACAACATGGCATCACACCAACCCAGATCTCGAAAAAAATCGGGGATGTGATGGATTTAGGTCAGGATGCGAAGCATAACGAGCCACAACAAAAAGTGGCCGAACATTTAAAACTGATCAAAGGTAAAACACCTTATCAGGTGCAGGCTGAGATTAAAAAATTGGAAACCCAGATGCTGCAACACGCGAAAAATCTCGAGTTTGAGCAGGCAGCTATGCTGCGCGATCAGGTTCATGCGTTAAAAGCAGCATTGCTGGAAATTTAGTCAGATTAATTTTGGCTGAATGAGGTGTTCAGTCAACTTTTCAAACAGATAAATGCAAGTGTTAATTTGTAAGTGAATGAATTTTAATTGTAATAAATTATATTTTGCATTTATCTGCTTTTTTAAGAAAAAAATTGTTCTATTCAGTTTTAATTAATTTTTCTTTTGGTAATCTTGCCCCCGTTATCTACAGCCGGAGGGCATTTTATGAAATCTTATCTTTTCCCTGTTCTTGTTCCTGCTTTGTTATCCATGGTGTCTGTTGCTGCTGTTGCCGGTTCTTATCAGTCTCAGACTGATGTGAATTATGGCTGGGCTGATATTGAAGGCGCAGACTTATCTTCATGGAACCTGAAACAACGTTTTTATTTAGCGCCGGTGCAAACTGAAGGTTCAGTGCCTTTGGCTGAAGCTGCGTTTATGCAGCGTCAAGCCAGTGTACATGGCACTTTTAGCCGTGACAGCGTTGAATATGCAGGCGTGAAAGCCCACAACAACAGCTGGTCTGTGGGCGGCGAATATATGGATAGCCGCCATGACTTTTACGCTTCTTTAGACTGGAATTTTGTAAGTAACAGCAAAGAATATGAAGCTGTGACCAAACTTGGTTTTTTTGTGCAGAACGACTGGTTAGTGACAGGTGATATTTATCATGTCAAAGACTATGACGGCAGCACCTTTCTGGAATATGGCGCCAGCACCAAAAAATTACTGGATTTAGATACCGGTGACTTTATTGCCTTAACCGCGGGTATGCGCAATTTTAACCATTCAACCTGGACTGCTTATAACGTCGGTGCTGATTACTATTTTGGTAAAAACCTGTCGGTCGGTTTAGGTTATGAATGGGATTCTAAAGGTGTGTTCCAGACTGAAGCTGATAGCTATGAGATCCGCAGTCAGTGGTTTGCATTGCCAAACCTGGCCTTAAATGCAGCGTTAAAGCGTGTTGAGTATCTGGATGAAGAAGACGAGACTTTATACCAGGTGGGCGCCAGCTACCGCTTTTAAGTGCTAAAGGGCAGCTGAGGGCTGAAAAGCTCTGAGGGGAGCTTTGCAGCCTGCGTGCCTGGTGATAAAAGCAGTGCGTTGACTGATGTAACTTGTGTTCCCCGTGAAGTTCCTTGCTGATTGCCCTGCTGTTGCAGGGCTTTTTTTATGTACAGGATGTACGGTACACCGGCAATGCAGGAGCAATTGCCGGTGATGTACAGGGCGACAGCGGGATCTCAGCACGCCAAACTGTTGGCGTGCTGCCGCTGTTGCGCCTTCCGATCTGCGGGAGGCCGGGCTAAGGTACAGGGCAATGCTGCAGCAATTGCAGGCGATACACAGGGCAAGTAGGCCGCAGCGCGCTTGAAATAACGGGTTAGCTGCTAACCTGCTGTTGTGAAGTCCATTGTTGCCATAAAAAGTCAGCGACAGGGCCAAGCAGCTGATCACGGTGTTTCACCAGATGCACTTCCCCCCGGATGGGCCCTGGCATTTCTTTGGTATAAATAGGCAGCAGAGTGCCATGCTCCAGTTCAGTTTTTACCTGATGCCGCGCCAGCATACCCCAGCCTAAATCGGCCAGCAGTGCCTGTTTCATACTCTGACTGTTATTAATTTTCAGCCGCTGACTACTTTGCAGGGGCAGCAATTTACCGCTGTCAAAATCAAGGGCGTTAGAGTCAGCCACCAGCTGCGGCAGCACATGCAGCTGCTGATTGCTCAGTAATGGCTCCTGCAGTCTGGCCAATAACCCAGGGCTTGCCACACATAAAATATCAAATTCGCCAATGGCCACAGGTTCAAACTGGCCCAGACTGATAAAAACCGGAAACCAAGGACTGATGGCCAAATCGGTTTGCTGGTGTTTGAGTTTTTCCAATGCCTGTAGCCGGTAATCAAAACTAATCGACAGTTCAGTCTGTGGAAACAGCTGCTGCGCCTGCAAAATAGCGGGCATTAAGGCCGAAGGTTCCACCGCTTCGTCAAAGGAAATACGCAAACTGGCTTCAGCACCCCGGCTTAAATGTTTGGCCAGAGATTTGAGCTGCGCATGCTGATGTAGCAGCTGCTGTGCCTGCTGGTAAAAACGCTGGCCGGCTTCGGTCAACCTTAAGCGATAGTGATTACGGTCGACTATAGTAAAGCCGCATTGCTGCTCGAGTTTTTTCAGCGCCATGCTAAGCGCAGGCTGGGTTTTATGCAGTTGCAGCGCCGCCTGTTGCAGGCTGTCACTCTGGCTGATGGCTTGCAAAATCTGCAGGCTGGTTAAGTTCATAAGTTAATCTTATAAAGATATGCAATAAATATAAATTTAATCTGAATGTATTGGCTTGTATAGTGCCAAGCCGAATTTGGCTGATGTTTTGATGGAGCAACTTTGCATGGGCAAAAAATTAAAGATCACCGCCTTTTTTTTGGCATTGCCGTTATTGGGCTGCCAGAAAGCTGAGCAGCAACAAAGTGCAGAAGTGATCCGGCCGGTGAAATTACATCAGGTGAGTGATCACAGGGCACAGAGTATCCGGCAGTTTCCGGCATTGGTGGAACCCACCGAAAATGCCCGGCTGACCTTTAGAGTCAGTGGCAAACTGACGGAGCTAAAGGTGCGGCCTGGTCAGCAGGTTAAAAAAGGTGAGTTACTGGCAAGGCTGGATGCCACTGATTTTAAATTAAAAGTGGAACAGGCACAGGCGCGTTATCAATTATCTAAAGCGCAGTTTGATCGGGCCAATACTTTGATCGGCCAAAAACTGGTATCACAGGCCATGTTTGATGAAGCCAAGGCGCAGCTGCAGGTGGCCGATGCAGACCTCAAAACCAGTCAGACCAATTTAAGTTACACCGAAATGCTGGCGCCTTTTAGCGGCACAGTGTCACG
>JAYRUI010000376.1:0-3718 GCA_041919175.1 Rheinheimera sp.
GCGAGTCGAAAAGTGGTGCTGTTGGTTTCGGACTTGTTTGAAAACTCGGATATCACGTCATTTTATAGTAACAATCAGATCCGGATCATTCAGCCTGAGGCTGAAATGACCAAGGTGCAGGCTGCTGAAATGCTGACAGATTTTGCTGGCGCGGAAATTTATGTGGTAGGTGCCGGCTGGTTAGAGCCTGACTATCGTGGTTTTCGTGGTACAAAAATGATGATGCCATTAAGGAAGTTTTGGCAAAGTTATTTTGAAGCATCAAATGCCATGGTCAAAGGTTTTGGTCAGCCAATGTTGATAGAAGATCTTTAACTGAAAATAGGGTGCTGGCGGTCAGAAATGGCCGCCGCATACCAGTTCTCGTTGCCAGACCATTTTGTGAAATGTGTTGTCAAAACTGTGCGGTATTTTTTTGAAGCACAGCAGCTTGTTCTGATTGTTGCCAGCTACTTCTTTGCTCTTGGATGCGCGGCATCATACACCTTGGCCAGATGCTGAAAATCCAGGTGGGTGTAGATCTGGGTGGTGCTTAAATTGGCGTGGCCCAATAGTTCCTGCACGGCCCGCAGGTCGCCGCTGGATTCCAGGATATGGCTGGCAAAAGAGTGGCGCAGCATATGCGGGTGTACATTTTGCTCCATGCCCTGACGTGCCGCCCAGAGTTTCACTCTGCTACGCACATGACGGGCACTAATTCGGCTTTTTTGCCGGCTTAAAAACAGCGCTTCCTGCTCATCTGCCACAAAAGCCGGTCTTAGCTGCAACCAGCGTTGTAATGCCTGAATCGCCATTCGGCCAATTGGCAAAATCCGCTCTTTATTGCCTTTGCCGCGCACGCGGATTTGCTGTTCAGTCCAGGAAATATCTTTCAGATTGGCGTTGACCAGCTCTTCGAGGCGCAAGCCTGAGCTGTAAAACAGTTCCATCATGGCCAGGTCGCGGCAGGCTAAATCGTCCTCGCTGCTGTCGATATCAAGCAGCGTATTCATCTGATCAACATCAAGATTTTTTGGCAAAGGCCGGTTGGTTTTTGGCACTTTTAAATAAGCGGCCGGATTATCCTGCAGCTGCTTTAAGCCAACAAAATAACGGTAAAAACTGCGCAAAGCGGCAGCACGCAGCGCCAGGCTGCGCGGTTTTAAGCTGGTACGGCAGGATAAAAGATGTTGTTGTAATTGCTCGTGACTGAGCTCACGCCAGTGGCTGGCCTGTGTTTGCAATTGCATGGCAACGGCACTGAGTTGCTGCTGGTAGCTGCTGAGCGTTTGCGGGCTATAAGCCCGTTCAAATTGCAGATAAGTTAAAAATTGGCTGAGCCAGGACTGAAACCCGGCTAAATCAGCGTTTTCAGTTTTTGTCATAACGTGGCAATACCACGGCCAGTAACCTGGCGATATGGTCGAGGAATAAGGTATCCATGCTGGGCTGGAAATGGTCGTCCAGTTCGCTGCCAAAGGCCAGCAGCGCCAGCGGTTTATCCACCTGACTAATAAGCAACAGCGCCACCGAATGAATGGCTGGCGGGAATAAAGTTGCCATTTCGTCTTTATTTAACCGGCCAAAATAATAACTGCGGTGTTGCAGCCGGTGCTGCAGCACCAATTGCAGGCCGCTGAAATGCTCCCCCATCGCTTCATGGTTAAAATCCAGCAGGGTACAGGCGTGCACCTGCGGCATTTTATTGGCAAAAGCGCTAAGTGCTATGGTGATGTCGGTGCGCTGACGCGCCGATAATAAATCGATATGCAGCTGATTCAGCGCAAAAAAGATATGTTCGTTTTGCCGGGCAACGCTCATCAGTCGGGTAATGTCTTCTTCCAGACCCCGAATACGTTCGCGTTGCATTTCCAGTTGACGCTCTACCAGCGACACTGCACCACGCTGAGCGTGTGGTAAACGCAGGCGGCTGAGTAATTCAGGGTGATGCTGAAAAAACGCCGGGTGCTCCAGCAGGTACTGATACACCAGTTCATCCTGCAGCAGGGATTTTTCCTGGTCGTTCAGTTCGGCGATGTCCGTTATTGCACCCGTCTTTACGTCTGTCATAACACCAGTTGTCCGTCAAATACATGTTCTGCCGGGCCTGTCATCTTGACTGGCTGGCCTGGGCCGTTCCAACGAATATGCAGGGTTCCGCCAGGTAAATCAACTCTGACACTGTTGCCCAACGTTTTTTGCAGCTGGCCGATAACTGCAGCAGCGCAGGCGCCTGTGCCACAAGCTTTGGTTTCACCGGCGCCACGTTCCCATACCCGCAACTTAATATGCGAAGGGGTTAACACCTGCATAAAACCAATATTGGCGCGCTCAGGGAAACGTTCGTGGTTTTCAAACTCCGGGCCCCAGCTATGCACAGGGGCCTGGTTGATGTCGTCGACAGTGATCACCGCATGGGGGTTGCCCATTGACACTACACCACACAAAGTGGTGGCGTTTTCGGCGTGCAGAATGTAATTCACTTCCTGCTTTTGGGCTTTAAACGGCACTTTTGCCGGCTCAAACTGCGGTACACCCATATTGACTGTCACCTGGCCGTCTTGCTCAACATAAAGCACAATTTTGCCGGATTTGGTGCTGACATTAATTTTGTATTTGTTGGTGAGGCCTTTAGTGCGGACAAACTTGGCAAAACAACGGGCGCCATTGCCACATTGTTCTACTTCTGAGCCGTCAGCATTAAAAATCCGGTAATGAAAATCAAGATCCGGATCATAAGGGGGTTCCACCATTAACAATTGGTCAAAACCAACACCAAAATTACGGTCGGCCAGCGCTTTGATTTGCTCTTTGGTCAGAAACACGTTCTGACTGACGGCATCGACCATCATAAAGTCGTTGCCAAGCCCGTGCATTTTAGAAAACTGTAATAACATGCCAACCTTATATCTTGCTGCGCATTTGCTGTTGTTGATGCCGTTATTCTGGCAAAAGTTGTTCACCTTGCCATAAGTCCTGCCATTGTTCACGTTGGCGGACCAGATAAGTGTTGTTGCCATCAACCAGTACTTCAGCGGCGCGTGGCCTGCTGTTGTAGTTGGAACTCATGGTAAAACCATAAGCGCCGGCTGAACGCACCGCCAGTAAATCACCAGGTGCTATGGCCAAATCGCGGTCTTTGCCAAGGAAATCGCCGGTTTCACACACCGGACCTACTACATCATAACGTTGGGCCTTCAGATCTGCTTTCAACTGCACAGGCACAATATTCATCCAGGCGCTGTAAAGTGCCGGACGGATGAGGTCGTTCATGGCGGCATCAACAATGGCAAAATTCTTTTCCTGACCCGGCTTTAAATATTCCACTTTGGTCAGCAGCACTCCGGCATTGGCCATAATGGCGCGGCCAGGTTCAAACAACAGCGTTAAATGCGGGTAATTTGCCAGACGTTTCACCACTTCGGCGGCATATTCAGCCGGGTGCGGTGGCGTTTCATCCAGATAAGTGACGCCTAAACCACCCCCAATATCAATATGGGATAACGCAATGCCAAGGCTTGCCAGTTTATCAATCAGCACCAGAAGCTTATCAAGCGCATCTAAAAATGGTTGGGTTTCAGTGAGTTGTGAACCGATATGGCAGTCAACACCACAAACTTTTAAATGACTGGCCTGTGCTGCCACCTGATACATAGCAACTGCGTTATTGATATCAATGCCAAACTTATTGGCTTTCAGGCCGGTAGAAATATAAGGATGGGTTTTGGCATCGATATCC
>JAYRUI010000377.1:0-3708 GCA_041919175.1 Rheinheimera sp.
ATCCCGGGATCACCATCAAAGATGTGATCAGGAAAAACAGGCTCCAGTTCCCCCCCAGTATATCAACCATACTACCGCCCAGTGAAGCGACTGTGGTACGGCCAAAGTTGCCGATAGACGCCAGCAGTGCGTACTGGCTGGCGGAAAAAGCCACACCGGTAAAACTGGTAAGGAAAGCCACAAAAGCGACAATCGAAAAGGCGGTGGTAAAGTTATCCAGTAATATGGTCCAGAGCAGCAGGTTTTCATCCGGCCCAGCCTGCGCTATCCAGGCAAACATCAGATTGCTGGCTGCCATAGTAATGCCGCCCAGGACCAAACCTTTAATGACGCCAAAACGCACATTCAGCAGGCTGCCAAGCAGAGTAAAAGCTAAAGTAGCGCCCCAGCCAATCAGCTTTGAATATTCGGCAATTTGTTCGTTGCTAAAACCCACTTCACGGTAAAACTGAATCGACATCCGCCCCAAAAAGGCTTCGCCTAACTTAAAGACAAACACAAAACTAATCAGCAGCAACGCTAAGGTCATACCATTGCGGCGGAAGAACTCAGCAAAAGGTTCAACCACTGTAACAGTCAGCCATAACAGGGCAGGGTGTTGTAATGAGTGTTGATACCGTTCGGCGGCTTTTTGCTGAAGTAAATCTCTGTTACTCAAAGGCTCTTTGACCAGCAGCGTCAGCGCTGCAAGCAACAGCAACATCAACGCCATGCCCAGATAAACTGCGGGCCAGCCCCAGCTGTCGGCATAATGAAAAGCAAAATAACCAGGCAATGAATAACCCGTCCACCAGCCCATCACGCCCATAGCGGCGGCCGCTGGTAGTTTTCTTTGGTTTTGTCCAATAATATCAATGCGATAGCCATCAATAGCTACATCCTGTGTTGCAGCCGCTATCGCGATAAAAAGTGCCAACAAAGAAGTCCACAACAAACTAAAACCCGGGTTGGTAAAAGCGATGGCAAAAGTCGCCAGCATGATCAGCAGCTGCATACTGATGACCCAGCTGCGGCGTTGTCCGAGCTTTTGTTGTAAATAGGGGATATGCAGCCTGTCGACCAGCGGTGCCCACAAAAAGTTCAAGGCAAAAACCGCGGTCACAGAGCCAAAATAACCAATAGCAGCGCGCGACAAATTGGCATCTTTAAGCCAGCCACTCATTGCTGAGCCAATCAGTACCCAGGGAAACCCTGAAGAGCAGCCGAGCAGGAAAATATAAAATAAACGGATATCCCGATATTGCTGCAACGCAGCACGAAAGCCTGTCGGGGCTACAACTTCAGACATGCAGGCATTACTCCAGCGATAGGCTCAGAAATGATGATTGGGTGTTAAGCGCATTACAGGCAGCACCTTAACAAAGAGGCTTGGCCGATGAAAGTGGCAACAAGGCAAAAGCAGCGAGAAACCGAGAAAAAGCAGAGAGTGCGCCTCAAAGAGCTATAGCTGGCGTCAGATTTTAAGCCGTGATCAGGGTCTTACGCCTACACAATGCTGCGGAAACCTGGTTTTGCCACGCAGATAACCTAAACAGCGTTGCAGCTGTCTGCGTAAAATGCGGTCATGCCGTAAATCTTGCTCAGACCAGAATTCAAGCTGGTACAACACATGCCAAAACACTTGTTCACGGAAAGTGGCAGGGATGTGGCGGCTGATTTTTAATTGTGCCCATTCTTCCAGTGTGTCCCAGACAAACAAGTGTAACTCACGATGTGGCAACTGACCCCGGAAAAACCTAGAGACAAAATAAATCAATTGTTGTGATTTGTTGTCGATAAACGACTCTAACATGATGTTTGCCCTGATACCGGCGACACAAGTCGCTGAGGTTAACTTCACTGTTAACGACAAGTCTCTGACTGCAGACTCAATGATCCGACGCCCATTAGCTGTTGCTAATTAAGGGCATCGTTAAGGCAAGTATAGCGGGATTTATTGGGCTGGCAGTAAAATTACCCGGGTTAATACCAATGGTTTTTTTGGTACATTTTCCCAGCCTAAAGTTTCGTTAAAACCGGTTTCAAGGGTTTTAATCTTATCAAAGACTTCCGTACCTTCAACCACAGAACCAAAGACGGCATAACCCCAGTTTTTGCCTGGATCCAAGCTTGGATTATCGTTTAAATTAAAGAAAAACTGACTGGTTCCGCTGTGTGGGTCGTTCTGGCGTGCCATCGAAATGGTGTATAAGCGGTTTTTCACGCCGTTACCCGATTCATTAAACACAGGCTTTAAATCTTTGATTGGCTTTAGATCTTTATCATAACCACCGCCCTGCAATACAAACTCTGGTTCCAGCCGGTGGAATAAAGTGCCGTCGTACGCCTTTTTCTCAACGTAACTTAAAAAATTATTCACCGTCAGCGGCGCTTTACTGCGATCCAATTCGACTACTATATTGCCGGCCGTAGTTTCAAAACGAACCCGAGGAAACAGGTTGTCTTTTTGCAAATATTCGCCTGCAGCCTGTACGCAGCTGCTCACCAGCAACAAACACGAAAAAAGCTGTTTCCACATGGCTTAATTCCTTAAAAAGTCTTGCCAGCTTGGGTCGCGCAGCAGGTTACCCATGACTTGCTCGGTAAGCACACGCAGTTCACGCTCGGCAACCGCAGTGTCTAACTTAAACGGGCCGGAAAAGCTGCTTTTACCGCTGTAGCTTTTATTAAAAGAACCAGAATCACGCTCAATTAATACAGTCAGCTCAACATTGTTTTTAACGATGTGCTCAACAGTGCGCAGTTCAGCATTTGCTTCCAGTTGGTTAATTTGCACAGTCACCACTACAGGCTCAGCGCCCGACACCTGAGCACCTTGTTTTGTCAGCGCGTCAGTTAATACATCTTGCAGCTGTTGCGGCAGATTGTTGCTGGTTGGGTAAGAATTCACTTTGTCGCCATCACGCATAATCAAAGTGCCATCTGTAGGTCTGTTGTCCTGAACATTCAGGCTAAAAGCGACACCATTCAGTTGGTTACTTTGATTCCAGAATACCTGAGGCGCCACAATAAAAGACGGAACCGGGTTACTACAGGCGGTCAGGGCCAGCATGGATGCTAAAACTAAAAAACGCATGTTCATTTCCTTTTAATGGCTTCTAAGATGGTAAATTTTGCATTACTGGCAACGTGAATACAACCGCCGAACAAGCGTGCCAGCTTTTCGCTGTAGGCCAGATGGCGGTTGGCAACTATTCGTAGTCTGCCATTTTTTTTCAGGACACGCCGTGCGTCGCTGAACATTTGCCAGGCAATATGATCGGTGACGGCATTTTGCTGGTGGAATGGCGGGTTGCAGATAATAAAATCAGCGGAGTTATCTGCTTGTTTGCTTAAACAATCATCCACTACAAATTCTGCCTGACCCAATAAACCGGCCTGATTGGCTAATAAGGTCAATCGGGCGGAATCAACCGCCATATAAGATTCGTCGCTAAACACCAGCTGAAGCTCTGGTTGTTTTGTTAACAGCGCCAGGCCGAGTACCCCGTTGCCACAACCCAAATCAATAGCTCTTTGGTCTGGTGCACAAACCGGAATATGCTCCAGTAAAAAGCGCGCACCTATATCCAGTTGTTCACGGGAAAATACGTTGGCGTGATTCACCACATCCACATCACCCGCGGACCAATGTAATGGAAACTGCGGTGTCAAAGGGCATGGCTGTGCAGCGTCTATTGTACTGGTAATGAGCCGGCACTTTTTTAC
>JAYRUI010000378.1:0-3701 GCA_041919175.1 Rheinheimera sp.
ATATTATGTATTTACCATTGGATAAAATGTTAAACCAAAATGGTTCAGGCGCGAAGTCAACAATGCAGGAACAACGTTTAACATTACCGGAGCCGCGCAGTACCGACAGTCGTATTGATACACCGCGTACTGACAGCAACCGTGCAGGAAGGGGTTAATCAATGAAAAACTTTATGTTAGCTCTGCTGGCGCTGATTGCCATCGTTGTTTACTCCTCTGTGTTTGTGGTGCAGGAAGGTGAGCGCGGTATCGTGTTCCAGTTCAGCAAAATTCAGCGTGATGCTGGTGGCGCTGTCGTGGTGTTTGAGCCTGGCCTGCACTTTAAGCTGCCAATGATTGAAAACGTGCGCACGCTGGATGCCAAAGTACAGACGCTGGACGATCCGGCCGACCGTTTTGTCACTGCTGAGAAAAAAGACTTATTGGTCGACAGTTATGTCAAATGGCGTATTAAAGACTTTGGTAAGTATTATTTATCAACAGGTGGTCGCACCGACAGAGCTGAAAACCTGTTAAAACAATACATTAACAACGGTTTACGTACAGAGTTTGGTACCAGAACCATTCAGCAAATCGTTTCAGGTGAACGTACCGAACTGATGACTAAAGCGCTGGCACAGGCGGGTAAAGGTTCAGAAGAACTGGGTATTGAGATTCTGGACGTGCGGGTGAAAAAAATTAACCTGCCGGACGAAATCAGCAACAATATTTTCCAGCGGATGCGTGCTGAACGCACCGCAGTGGCCAAAGAGCACCGTGCCCGTGGTATGGAGCAGGCCGAAATTATCCGTGCTGATGTGGATGCCCGTGTAACAGTGATGGTGGCGGAAGCCGAACGTAATTCACGCACCACCCGTGGTGAAGGTGATGCCCTTGCTGCGAAGGTATATGCCGAAGCCTATAACAAAAATGCTGAATTTTTCAGTTTTGTCAGAAGCTTAGAAGCATATAACCGCAGCTTCAACAGCAAGTCTGATGTGTTAGTGGTGCAGCCAGACAGTGATTTCTTCCAATATATGAAATCACAACAAAAGAACTAATGGTTCTGTTGCATAGAAGGCGCCTGAGGGCGCCTTTTGTTTATGGAAAAGATGTGCGATTTTTGGGCCTTGCTGCGGCAAAAACAGGTCAGCGGAGCAAAAGATGAGTTACAAAAAGTTTTATCAGCGGTTTTTAACTGCCAACCCGGGCGTGCAACATTTTGCCTGTCATTCACACCATTATTGGCCGGACGTGACCCGCAATGCCGCTTTGCAATACTGGGATGACAGCGCCCGGCTGGTGGACGATAAGTGGGAGTTGGTGTTTGGCGAAAAAGTACCGAAGGTGCAAAAGCAGATTGCCGGTATTCTAGGGCTGCAACAGCATGAACAACTGGTTTTCGCCCCCAATACCCATGAACTGTTGTTCCGGCTGCTGAGCTGTTTTGACTGGACCAGGCCCGTAAAAATTCTAACCACGGACAGTGAGTTTCACAGTTTCAGCCGGCAAATTAAACGGCTGGCTGAATTGCCGCACATTGAGCTGGTGCAGGTGGAAACTTTACCTTTTGCTGATTTCACCACGCGTTTTGCTGAAGCTGCGCACAAGCTACAACCCGATTTAGTGTTTTGCAGTCAGGTGTTTTTTAATTCAGGTTTGGTTATTGCGGATTTAACCGCTTTTGTAACTTCGATAGAAGCAGCGTGCCAAACCACTATCGCCATCGATGGTTATCATGGTTTTATGGCGCTACCCACCCATCTTGCCGCGCTTGAAGGACGGATTTTTTATCTGGCGGGCTCTTATAAATATGCCCAGGGTGGTGAAGGTTGTTGTTTTATGCTGGTGCCGAAAAACAACAGCTTCAGACCTTTATATACCGGCTGGTTTGCTGAATTTGGTACTTTGGCCGATGCCAAAACTGGCAAGATCCAATACAGCAGCGACGGTTATCAGTTTGCTGGTGCGACCATGGACTTTACCGCTTTATACCGGCTGGAGGCTGTGCTGGATTTATATGCTAAAGAAGGCATTAGCGTGGCAGTTGTGCATCAGCATGTGCAGCAGCTGCAACAGGCGTTTTTAGCAGAGCTTCAGGCGCAGCAACATCTGTTATTAAACGAACAGCAGCTGCTTTGTACTGATTTACAAAACCACGGCCACTTTTTCACCTTCAGGCTGGGTGACGCGGCAAAAGTGGCTGAACTCTCTGCTTATTTAAAACAGCATGATATTCATACTGACTACAGGGGAGACAGGCTGCGTTTTGGTTTTGCGCTTTATCATGATGCCAGCGACTATGATTTATCCTGTTTGCGCCGGCATAGAGGTGAATGATGGATGTTGTATGGCAATCCATAGCGTTGCTGTTGTTGCTGGAGGGTATCGGGCCTTTATTGTTCCCGAATAAGTGGCGCTCTTATCTACGCAGGCTCAGTGAAGAACCGGCTTCTGGTTTACGTCAGGTGGGCGCTGTTCTTTGTGGTATGGCCTTGCTGATTTATGTTTTTTTAGTCTAAAAGCACAGAAGTTCAGACGTCTGCTGATAATAATTTTGTGCGAATCCTGAATGAATTCAACCAGCTGAAGAATCAGCTGGTTTTTTTTTACCCTTGCGGCTGAACTTTGCATTTTAATTTGGTAGAATCCCCGCCTAATTTTTTTCCATGATGTAGGAACCATGGCCAAAAACGTTGTAGTGCTCGGCACCCAATGGGGTGACGAAGGAAAAGGTAAAATCGTCGATTTATTAACCGACAAGGCTAGCTATGTAGTGCGTTACCAGGGCGGGCATAATGCCGGCCATACGCTGGTAATCGACGGTGAAAAAACTGTGTTGCACTTGATCCCTTCAGGCATTCTGCGTGCAAACGTAAAATGTGTGATTGGTAATGGCGTTGTGCTGTCTCCTGAAGCTTTTTTGAAAGAAATGACCATGCTGGAACAGCGTGGCGTTCCTGTGAAAGAGCGTCTGTTGATCAGCGAAGCTTGTCCCCTGATCCTCCCATTCCACGTTGCATTGGACGTGGCCCGCGAAGCTGCCCGTGGCGATAAAAAAATCGGCACTACCGGCCGTGGCATAGGCCCAGCTTATGAAGACAAAGTTGCCCGTCGCGGTTTACGCGTAGGTGATTTGTTTAATCCTGAGCTGTTTGCGGAAAAACTGAAAGTGCTGATGGAGTTACACAACTTCACGCTGACGCAGTATTACAAACTGGATCCTATTGATTACCAGACAACTTTAGACAATGCGCTTTCTATGGCTGCAACGCTGAAGTCGATGGTGGTTGATGTCACAGATTTACTGGATAAAGCCCGTAAAGCTGGCCAGGAAATTATGTTTGAAGGTGCCCAAGGTACGTTGCTGGATATCGACCACGGCACTTATCCTTATGTGACGTCATCTAATACCACAGCAGGTGGTGTTGCCACTGGTGCTGGTTTTGGCCCTCGTTACATCGATTATGTGCTGGGTATTGTGAAAGCTTATACCACCCGTGTTGGTTCTGGCCCATTCCCGACTGAACTTGATTGTGAAGTTGGTGAACACTTAGGTGTTAAAGGTCATGAATTTGGCGCAACCACTGGCCGTAAACGCCGTTGTGGCTGGTTTGACGCTGTTGCAGTCCGTCGTGCAGTGCAGTTAAACAGCATTTCAGGTTTCTGTCTGACCAAGTTAGACGTATTAGATGGCCTGAAAGAAGTGAAAATTTGTGTAG
>JAYRUI010000379.1:0-3687 GCA_041919175.1 Rheinheimera sp.
CAATACCGGCGCTGAAATGAGCCGGTATTGCGGCTTTATTCAGGCACTACGAAGGTGACATTTCCTTTGCCTTTATACAAAATAGTTAAGTTATTTTCATTTATTTAACTTTTTATATACTTTTGTATTTGGCTCTTGCACTTTTTTAGATTCAGCTGCAATTAAGGCTGATACTGGTATGTTTTTGTTATTATCGGCTGTGGAGTAAGTTTTATGAAATATCTGGTGTTGTTATTGCCCTTATTAACCGCTTGTACCAGCTATTCTCAGCAACATCGTGATCGTTATCAGATGGCGACTGTGACTTCGGCACAACCTGTCTATCGCACTGTTGAAATTCACAAACCCAAACGTGTTTGTGAAGAGCGGCAAGTGGTGAAACGCCACTCAGATTCAGCTGCGCCTACGATAGTGGGCGCTATTATTGGCGGCGCTTTGGGTAATGCCATTGGCCATAACAGTTCGAATAAAAAGGTTGGTATGGCCGCTGGTGCGGTATTAGGTGGTGCAGTTGGTCATGATATAGGCCAGAAAAACGGCACTGACGTGATGCACCATGAAACCGTTTGCTATCAGGCGGGTACTGAAATCGAATATCAAAGTGTGGTAGATGGTTATCAGGTGATTTACCAGTTGAATGGCCGCGAGTACACCACATTAATGGACAGAGACCCTGGCCCACAGATGCCGGTTTATGTAGAACCAGTCAGTTCAAGATAAGCTTAAGCACCGGCTTTGCCGCGCTGCAGTGCAGAGTCGCAGATAAACATCAGTTGCAGCCCGGAATAAATAACCTCAGCAGCCTATAATTGCTGGATTCAGATACCGCTTATAAACGGTTTAATGTCATAAGGAATGCACATGCGGGTTTTGGTCGTAGAAGATGAAGTATTGTTAGCAGAACAGGTAAAAAACCATTTAACACAACAGCAATTTAGCGTGGACGTCTCTCATGACGGCGCTGATGGTTTTTTTAAAATCAGTGAATACCCTTACGATCTGGCCATCATCGACATAGGACTGCCGAAAATGGATGGCCTGGCGCTTATCCGCAAAGCCCGTCAAAACGATATCAAAACACCGGTCATCGTTTTAACCGCCCGTGGCAGCTGGCAGGAAAAAGTACAGGGCCTGGACGCCGGTGCCGACGACTATCTGACCAAACCTTTTCATGTAGAAGAGTTGCTGGCGCGTTGTAATGCGTTGATCCGCAGAGCCGCCGGCCAACCCGACCCAACCCTGAATGCCGGACCTGTCAGTTTAAACAGCAGAACCCAGCAAGTGTTTTGTCATGGTGAAGAAGTACCGCTGACCGCATACGAGTACAAAGTCCTTGAATACTTTATGCTGAACCCCACCAAAGTCATTTCTAAAACCGAACTGACCGAACATATTTATGATCAGGATTTTGATTTAGACAGCAACGTGATTGAAGTTTTTGTACTGCGTCTGCGTAAAAAGCTGGATCCGGATGGTGAACTCAAGCCAATAGAAACACTACGCGGCCGGGGTTATCGTTTTAATCTGGCTATCAACTGATGATGTTGTCGCTGAAAGTCCGGCAGGCGGTGATCAGTCTGGTACTGATGCTGTTTTTACTGCCGGTGTCGTTTTTTGCCATAGAACGTGCTTTTTTTGCGCAACTGCTCACCAGCACCGAACAAAAGTTAGAAGTTCATCTTTATTCTTTTCTGGCTGAACTGACGTCAAAAAACGACATTCTTGAAATTAATAACAGCATATTGCCGGCCGACTTTTTAACCCCCGACTCCGGCACCAGCGCTTTTATTGTCAGTGGCGATAAATTGCTATGGCAATCTGATTCGTCCCTCAATCAAAACTTTATCCCGCCGCAACATGAAATGTTGCCAGGAAAACACGAGTTTGTCGCTCTTGAGCAAGACGGCCAGGTGTATTGGACTTTATCTTTTGCTTTGTTGTTTGACATGGGCGAGCGCAGTATGCCGCTGACCATCCATATAGTGCAGGATCAAAAACTGCTGGATGCGCCGGTTCAGAGTTTCCGCAACACCCTCGCCCGCTGGTTTATTGGTATTGCGGCGGTGTTATTGCTGGTGATGCTGCTGGCCTACTACTGGACAACACAACCCTTGTCGGCACTGGACCATGAGATCCGTCAGGTAGAAAGTGGCCAGCAACAACAATTAAACGGCAACTACCCGGCCGAACTGCGTACTTTAAAAGAAGATGTGAATTTACTGCTGGCCAGTCAGAACCGGCAAAAACAGCGTTACCGCCATCATTTAAGCGATTTGGCCCATGCGTTAAAAACGCCTGTTGCAGTGCTGAATACCTCTGCTTTGGCGCAACAGCCTGAACTAAGGGAACAGATTGACCGTATTACCGCCATGATTGAACATCAGCTCAAACGTGCCAGCAGCTCAGGCCAGGATGTGTGGCAAAAACAAATTCCGGTGATGCCCGTGGTAGAAAAGCTACAAAGCGCCCTGACGAAAATTTATCGCGACAAACATGTGCAGCTGAGCGTCGATGTAGCGGCCAATACCATGTTCCGCGGCGACGAAACAGACTTAATGGAAATGTTGGGCAATCTGCTTGATAACGCATTTAAAGCCTGCCAGCATCAGGTTCGGGTGACGGTTCGTCAGAAGCCTTTTACCATCAGTGTTGAAGATGATGGCCCTGGTGTACCTGATGGAAAAACCAAAGAATTGTTGCACCGGGGTACCAGACTTGATACTTATAAAGAAGGTCATGGTGTTGGCTTGTCGATAGTGCATGAGCTCTGCACCTCTTACACCGGCGAACTGAATATCACCCGCAGCGACTTGGGCGGCGCCAGTTTTAGTTTGCAATTTGCCGGACATCAGTATTAAGCTTTTTTTTGCAATCTTGCCGTTTATGCAATGGATATCTATGAAAGTATTCGCTATTTTTTTGCTCGCTTTACTCTATGCCGACGCGTTTGCCAGTAGCGCCTGCACCGAACGCCGCCAGTTTCAAATTGAATATTCACGTTGCTTAGATCAGGAACTGGAAAAAATTGAACGTGAGCTGCAAACCTGGGAAAACAATCATTTATTCCGGCTGCAGGAAATGGAACGCAGCACAGGCCGTGGCGATCCACTCAGGGTATTTCAGCGCTCGCGCGAAACCTTTAAAAAATTCAGTCAGGATCATTGCCGCTGGCAATATCTGGCGCTCATCCCCGATAGCCAGGCCGGTGCCGGTGTTTATAAAGAATGCATGATAGAGCAACTGAAGCAACAAACTGAAATCATGAAAAAGATCCATTATTAAATCCGGCTCGCCGTTGATCGTATCCTTATGCGGCGGCGTATAATCCGGCACTTTTACAGTTTTAGCTCCCGGCCAGGGAGCATCAAACAGGACTTCAGATGAATTTAAATAACGCCGTGATCCGCATTAAAAACCTGCGCCTTCGTACCTACATCGGTATCAAAGAAGAAGAAATCAACAATAAACAAGATGTGATTATCAACGCAGTCATTGAATACAGTGCAACTCAGGCAGCAGATACTGACGATATGAGCAAAGCGCTGAATTACCGCACTATCACTAAAGATATTATTCAGCTGGTTGAAAACAACAGATTTTCCTTGCTGGAAAAGCTGACAGCAGAAGTACTTGGCATTGCATCAGCCCACCCTGCAGTGCGTTTTGCACAAGTAGAAATTGATAAAC
>JAYRUI010000380.1:0-3683 GCA_041919175.1 Rheinheimera sp.
ACCCGTTCGTCCGTGTTTTGTAAGGCATTGGCAATCAGATTAAAGGCTTTGCTTTCGCTATCTTGTTTCAACACTTTATGCAGTTGTGGCAGCAGCTGTTTTAAAATGCCGCTGTCGCGCATCAGCACGAAATTGTCAAAAGCTTTACCGGCCATAAAGAGTTTCAGGCTTTCGTCAAACAAACGCGCCGCCGGAATGTTTTTCAAAAGCACCGCCAGTTCGGCAATGGGCGCAGCAGTAGCCGGTGCTATCTCCATATTCAGTTTGGTGGCAAAACGCACAGCGCGCAGCATCCGCACCGGATCTTCGCGATAACGGGTTTCAGGGTCGCCAATCAGCTCAATACGGCGGTTTTGAATGGCTTCAACGCCATTGGCAAAGTCGTAAATGGCAAAATCATTCACCGAATAATACAAAGCGTTGATGGTGAAATCGCGACGCTCAGCGTCTTCTTCAATAGTACCGTACACATTGTCACGTAAAATCTGGCCGTGGTCGCTGCGCACACCTGTTGGCACCGTTTCTTCGTCTTCACCACCACTGTGGTGACCACGGAAAGTGGCAACTTCGATAATTTCACGGCCAAACACCACATGGGCCAACCTGAACCGGCGGCCAATCAGCCGGCAGTTTTTAAACACCTGTCGTACCTGATCCGGATGGGCATTGGTGACCACGTCAAAATCTTTGGGTTGCTGACCCATTAACAAATCGCGGATACAACCACCCACCAGATAGGCTTCATAACCGGCATCGTTCAGTCGGTACAAGACTTTCAGCGCATTGGGGCTGATGTCTTTACGTGAAACGCCATGCTGGTCGCGGGTCAACACTTTCATCGGTGGTAAGACGGCAGATTGATGATCCGGATTCAGTTTCGGACCTTTTTGTTTGCTGCGCTCTGGCCTTGGTTTGCGGCGGGTGGCTTCATCATGAAAGTTTTTGGATTGTGACCGGCTTTCAGCACGGGGTGGATACTGGCGCTCTGCTTCAGCAGACTGGGTTTCCTGTTCGGTAACTGCCAGATTTTTAATAGTTTTTTTGCCAAATTTGCGGCGGCAAAAATCAAGTACTCGGGAAATAATGGTGGTTCTCCTATACACAGATTGGGCAGGGTGCTGATTAATGTCTGAAATGGCCACTGCCAAACGAAAAAAACGCCGTTATCTTACCGCAGACTGGCGAAAAAATGAATGAAATCGCCGGGTTTTGTCGGGGTCTTTATATCGGCATGATTTGAGCGCCACTCAGAAGCCATAATCCCTTTCAACTTTACTAATGCGGGTTTTAAAGCTGCTATACCATTTTTCATGGCCGAGCTTTTGCGCTTCCAAATGTTCAAGGTTGTTTTTTCAGTTTTTAATGGCTTCCAGTGAATGCCAATAAGACACTGTAATACCCAAGCCATCCCGCGCTGACTCCATACCTAAAAAGCCTGGTTGTTCTGCTGCCAGCTGCACCATTTTGCTCGCCATGTCGGCATAACCTTCATCAATGTCAGTGCGTAACGATGTAAAAATCACTGCGTAATAAGGCGGTTTGGGTGTTTGGGCAATCATCGACATGCTGTTCTCCCTGGGATCCTTTAAGGTGTGGTGTTTGACGACGGCTTTTCAGCTATTGACGAGCACTTCCTGTTGTTTTGGCACCTGAGCCAGCTGCCAGTGCGCCAGCGCCCAGGCCAGCAATTCAGCAACGGGGGCTTGTTGCAACTCAGCTGGCGGCGGGTGACCAAGCAGCGTTAAAGCGGCACTCATGCTTTGTGCCAGCGGTAAAGTGCTGATATCAGTGGCGTGATTTTGTTTGCTGAGTTTAAAACCAGGCGCTGTCACCGCAAGCGGTAAATGACCGTATTGTGGTGGTGCATGGCCAAGCAAAGCGCATAACGCCTGCTGCCTTGAGGTCATCTCCAGTAAATCAGCGCCACGGATCACCTGGCCAATTTGCTGGTCAATATCATCCAGTACCACCACCAGCTGATAGGCAAAAAGGCCGTCCCGGCGTTTGATAATATAATCTTCCCGGCAAATGTTGGCGGGCACCTGCACCTCACCAAACACCAGATCGATGAACTGACCGGCAACAGCGCCGGGTTTCAGCCGCCAGGCCAGAGGTTCAGTATGCAGATTTTTTTGCCGGCAATAACCATCATAAACACCACCAAGGCTGGCAATGCGGGCACGGTTACAGTTGCAACCATAAATCAGTTGTCTGGCAGCAAGTTCATCAAAGTGATGTTGATAAAAGGCAAGGCGCTCTGTCTGGTAAGTTTCGGTTTGATCCCAATACAGACCAAATTGCTCCAGCGTGCGCATAATGCTGCTGTCGGCGCCTGCTTTGATTCGGGTGGTGTCGATGTCTTCAATGCGCAGCAGCCACTGGCCGCCTTGTGACTTAGCCTGCAGATAACTGCCAATTGCAGCCACTAAAGAGCCAAAATGCAAAGGGCCGGATGGCGATGGCGCAAACCGGCCCCTGTAGCGGGCAACGTCGATGGTCATATTAACCGCCGAGTTGTTTTTCCTTGATCTCCGCCAGAGTTTTACAGTCGATACACATATCAGCTGTAGGGCGGGCTTCTAAGCGTTTGATACCAATTTCAATACCACAGGTATCACAATAACCAAAGTCGTCGTCTTCGATTTTTTGTAAAGTTTTTTCAATTTTTTTCAAAAGCTTACGTTCACGATCACGGGCACGCAGCTCTAAACTGAATTCTTCTTCCTGGGCAGCACGGTCAACCGGATCAGGGAAATTGGCTGCTTCGTCAGCCATATGGTTTTTAGTGCGGTCCACTTCTTCACGCAACTGTTGACGCCAGGCATCGAGAATTTTGCGGAAATGGTCCAGCTGCTTCGGGTTCATATACTCTTCGCCCGGCGCTTCCTGATATGGGGTGACGCCTGCTAAAGCTAACAATCCCAGTGCTTTATTAGTTTTGCCTTCTGGCATGGTAATCTCCTGTAAAACAGTGCCAAGCAAAAAGATGGCGGCTATAGATAGCAGAATAACAGCACCATCGCAATCACTATGAAAAAAGCCGGCGAAGTATACAGATAGTGTGTTACTTCGTCATCTTTATTTAAGCGCCGTTCTTACTTGGTAAAAATGAACGTTACAATCTAGACCAGTTTTTCGCCCTTGTGAATTAAATTATGTGGCTTTACCCTGAGCTGCTCCGGTGAAGGGGTTTTCTGCTGAGGGTTCAAACCAGCCGCAGCCTGATCAACATGCAAAAGCCCTGAGGGCACAATCACCCAAGTGCGATAGCGCAATCGCCATAGCGCGACAGCACAACAGGATAAAGGAAGAAGATGATGGAATTGTGGTGGGCTTATTTAATTTTAGGCGGCGTTGTTGGATTTTTTGCCGGCCTGTTGGGTGTGGGTGGGGGCGGTATTATGGTGCCTGTACTCACCAGCTTATTTATTGCAACAGGTTTAGCGCCCGGTCAGCAGGTGCATCTGGCGCTTGCAACATCGATGGCCGCTATTATTGTTACTGCTTTTGCCAGTGCCCGCAGCCACCATCAGCATCAGGCTGTACTTTGGCCAGTGGTTTGGCGCATGAGCCCTGGCATTGTGGTGGGAACTTTGGCTGCGGCCATGCTGGCATCGCTGGTATCTTCTTATTATCTGGCGCTGTTTTTCTGCATTTTTATGGGATATGTCGCGCTGCAGCTG
>JAYRUI010000381.1:0-3682 GCA_041919175.1 Rheinheimera sp.
ACCAGGTTGCGATGGTGGGCGACGGAATGAACGATGCACCGGCTTTGGCGCAGTCCGATTTAGGTATTGCGATGGCAACAGGTACTGAAGTGGCTGTCAGTGCAGCAGCCATCAGTTTAATGCGGGGTGAACCTGAGTTGGTCAGTGCTGCTTTGGAAATTTCGCGGCAAAGTTACCGTAAAATTCAGCAGAATTTATTCTGGGCTTTTATTTTTAATGCGCTGGGTATTCCGCTGGCGGCTTTGGGTTACCTCAGCCCGGTGATTGCAGGTGCAGCTATGGCCTGCAGTAGTTTGTTTGTTGTGAGTAATGCTTTGTTGTTACAACGCTGGCGGCCAAAAACTCTGTTACAGCAGGAGGCCATATGAGCGCTTCAGGCTTGCTGACCATAGGTCAGGCGTCGGCCCAAAGTGGTGTTTCTGCCAAAATGATCCGTCATTATGAACAGCTTGGGTTGCTGAGTAGCTCGCGTACAGCAGCCGGTTACCGCTTATATAACGCCAGTCAGTTGCAACAGCTGGTGTTTATCCGCAAAGCGCGGGATTTAGGTTTTTCCAGCAACCGGATGAAAGAACTACTGTTATTGTGGCAAAACCCGGCGCGGCCAAGCCGTGAAGTTAAACAGCTGGCCACTGCGCATCTGGCCGAAATATCCGCCAAAATAGCCCGGCTGCAACAAATGCAGTTGTTATTACAGCAACTGGCCGACGCCTGTGATGGCAACGAAACGCCACATTGCGCCATTCTGTCGGCATTGCAGCAGGACAAGGAGCAGCAATAAGTTCTGTGTCGCTGGGAGTTGGGCTTCATAGCCGCTGTTGCAGGGCGCGGCTGAACCAATAATCCAGACTAAAATATTTGCCGCCACCCAGCACTAACAGGCTTAACAACATCAATAAATAAGTGCTGGCAAACTCAATACCATTGTTGAGGATCACCAGTTTGCCACTCGACGTCAGCCATGGGTAATCACCATGCTGTTGTAAAATGGCCTTGGCCGCTGCCAGCTTTTCCGGCGCTGCCAACACCCGCTCGTTGTAAAACAAGGTGCCATCGGCCAGCCAGCTATTGGCATCGGCCACTGCCAACCAGCCATAAGGTGCATGCACTGCAACAATAGCCACCAACATAGTCACAATCAGCGGCAGGCAAACCAGCCGGGTTAATAAGCCAAACAGCAAAAACACCGCACCACCTAATTCTGCAGCGATAGCAGCGATGGCCATCAGTTCAGGCCATGGCAAGCCAAGGCCCCAGTCGGGGTTGCCAAACCAGGCCACAGTATCGGCAAAATGCTGATATTTTTGCCAACCCGCCTGTGCCAGCACGGGTGCCAGATATAAGCGCAATAACAAAGGCACCTGAGCGGCAGGCAAAGATAAACTCTGCCGCAGCGCTTGTTGTCGCTGTGTATAAACACGATAAATTTTTAACATAAACACTGTTTGGCTCCGCTGCTTTGTTTCAACATCAACCAATAGAAAGGCCGGCGCCGGTTTTTCTTTCAGTGCTTTTATTGGTGTTTGCATTGTGTGGCAGCTAAGGCTAACCTCGGCTGATACAAGCGGTAATTTATCCCTGCCTATGACAGCTGAACAAATTTACATTCTCGGTATGATGCAGCTGGCGCTGGTGTTTTTCCTCGCTTGTTACCGTTTACGTGGCCAACCTCACACTATCGGCAGTCTGGGTTATTTGCAGCTGGCCTTTTTAGCCGATACCTTCAGCTGGTTGTTTTATCTGTGGCCTGAATCTACTGCTGCTGTATTAATTTCCAATATAACCTCATGTTTAAATTTGTGGTTGATAGCCGCTTTTGTGTTACGCCGTTGTCAGCTCAGGTTGCCGTTGGTCTGGTTAAGTCTGGGTTTTGTGCTGCATGCGATTTGGTACTGCTACTTTACCCTGACCAAAATGCAACATTATGTCTGGCATGGCCAAACTGCGGCCACTCTGCTGGTGTTGTTGCCCGTTGTTGTGCTGATATTGTTGTATAAACCAGCGCGAACCCGTTCCGACTTCTGGTTTGCCCTGACCTTGCTGGTCTGGGTGCTGGTGGTGTTGGTGCGCTCGTTATTATTGCTGCTGGCACCGGATTGGTTATTGTCCGGTCAGCTGGTGACTCAGGCTATCTGGCCCGGTGTGATGGCGGCTTATGCCATTTTTGCGCTGACCGGTTATCTGGAAGAAAGTCAGCAGCAGCTCAAAGGTGAAGCGACTCATGATCCGCTGACGGCATTATTAAACCGCCGTGGTTTTTCCGAAGCAGTGAATACGGCGCTGCGGGGATTGGCGCGCAAACAACAACCTGCGGCGTTGCTGATGATGGATTTGGATTATTTTAAACAAATTAATGACCAGTTTGGCCACGATGTGGGCGACGAGGTGTTAACGAAGGTTGCCAACACGCTGCAACAACAACTTCAGCCACAACAACTGCTGGCGCGTTTTGGTGGTGAAGAGTTTGTGCTGTTTTTGCCTGATTGTGATGCAACACAAGCACAGGCTAAAGCACAACAAATTATGCGGGCTATGTCGGCGTTAAAGCTGGCGCAGTTGCCACCGCTGAGCCGGCCTTTGTCTTTCAGTATTGGTATTGCGATATTTGGCCCGGATTATGATTTATCCCGTCAGTTAAAAAACGCCGATTTAGCCATGTATCAGGCCAAGCAAAATGGCCGTTGCCGGGTGGAATTGGCCGCTGGCTGATTCTGTGATTGCCATACCCGCACAACAGACTGCTGTGCTACAATGCCGCCCTTTTGTACCCGCCGCCTTCTGTTGGCCGGTGTCCAGCACGAGATAAAAGATTCATGCAACAGTTAACCGCACTGGAACGGCGCACCGCCATCTCGCTGGCGCTGGTGTTTGCTTTTCGGATGTTAGGCTTGTTTATGCTGATCCCGGTTTTTGCCATTTACGGCAAAGATCTGATTGGCTTTTCGCCGTTGTGGATTGGCCTTGCCATTGGCGCTTATGGTTTAACCCAGGCAATTTTGCAAATTCCGATGGGCTGGTTATCAGACCGCTGGGGCCGCCATCAGGTGATGTTATTGGGCCTGAGTTTATTTGCCATAGGTTCAGTGGTTTCAGCTTTGGCTGACTCAGTTTATATGGTGACTTTTGGCCGGGTGCTGCAAGGCATGGGCGCTATTTCCGGTGCAGTGCTGGCGCTGGCGGCCGATTTAACCCGCGAAGAACAAAGGCCTAAAGTGATGGCGGTGATTGGCGCCACTATTGGTCTGTCTTTTGCCGTGGCCATGATCGCCGGGCCTTTGATAGCAGCAGCCGCCGGTTTAAGTGGCATTTTCTGGTTTACCGCTGGCCTTGCGGTGTGTGGTGTGCTGATTGTCAGTTTTTTAGTGCCTAAAGCGGCGCAGCAGGCAAGTGACAGTGAAGCATTGGCCAAACCCGGTTTTATTCTGGATTTATTTAAACATCCACAGCTGCTGCAACTGACCGCAGGTGTGTTGATTTTGCATCTGATGCTGACCGCTGTGTTTGTGGTGGTGCCACAGCAGTTGTTAAGTCAGCAGTTATTGTCGGAACAACATTGGCAAGTGTATTTGCCGGTGTTGCTCGGCGCTGTTGTGTTGATGGTGCCGATGATGATGTTTGCCATGCGTAAACAACAGGACAAGGGTTATTTTTTATTCGCCGTTGGCTTGCTGGTTGTTAGTTT
>JAYRUI010000382.1:0-3659 GCA_041919175.1 Rheinheimera sp.
AACAAGCCGCCTATTCGGGAAAAGCAGCGGCGGCAAAGGCACAAGATCTTTCATATTTCAGGTATTTAACCGCTGATAACCGCAAAATGCAAAGTTATTGTCGCACAAAGTTGTGCCGGACCAACCGGCAGCTTGCAGCCTCAGCAAGCTCTTGTTATGTTACTTGCTGTTCCTCTAATGGACTTTTCCGATGCGCCAATTTTGTGCAACTTTATTGCTGTTGGTAACGGGCAACTGCCTGGCAGCCACACCCACCACTATTCACTGGCTGATGGTGGATTTGGCGCCATTCCGGCTGGTCAATGGCCCGGAACAAGGCAAAGGCTCCAGCGATCAAATGGAAAAAATGCTGATTAAACTGCTGCCGCAATATCAGCATAAAAGCCGTTTTACCAGTTTTGCCCGCCGTGAAGTGCTGCATGCAGATAGGTCCGCGTTATATTGCAGCTTTAGCATTCTGGCCACTAAACAACGTAAAGAAACGATGGAGTTGTCTATACCCTCGGGTGTAGTGATGCATATTGCGTTGGCAACGCTCAGTAATAGCCCTTTAAGCCAACATTTAAGGCATCAAACAGGTCCTGTGGATTTGGCACAACTGCTGAACCAACACCAATTTACTGGTTTACTGGAAAAAGACCGTAGTTATGCAGCGAGTATTGAACAAGCGCTGAAACAACCCGATGGCCTGTTAGCACAACGCAGTTTTACTGAAAACAACCCGGTGGATTTATTGCTGGCCGGTCGGGTAGATTTTTTAATCGACTACCCACACCGTATCAGTTATCTGCAAAGCAAATCACGGCAACCTTTGTCAGATTTAGATTATTTCCCTGTGGCTGGGGCGCAGCAGCGGGACGCAACTTATGTGGGTTGCAGTAAACATCCCAAGGCCAAAGAAGTGATAGCAGCAGTGAATCAGCAGCTGACAACCTTATGGGCGGACCCTGCGTACCTGCAACAAATGCTGAGCTGGTATGACGATGAAAACAAACAACAATTGCAGCAGTTAATTCAGCATATCCAGCAGCATTTGTTTACCGATGACGTGCCTGCCAAAGTGACTGCGACACCACAACCAGCCCCAACATCAAACATTCAATAACAGCTGCAGCCCTGACATCAGCCAGGTTGCAGCTGTTGCCTGATATCAGTGGCACTTTCGTTATTGGTTGGCTCGGTTTCCGCAAATAATGACAATAAATCCACTGCACTGCCTTGCCACAACTGGCCTTTACCGCCGGCAAATAACTGATCGGCCAAACCTTGCTTAAACTGCTGTAATTTCTGCACTTTTTCTTCAACAGTGTTGCGGGCTATCAGCTTATACACAAACACCGCTTTGTCCTGACCTATACGGTGGGCGCGGTCTGTGGCCTGATTTTCTGCCGCCGGATTCCACCATGGGTCGTAATGGATCACGGTGTCGGCTGCTGTCAGGTTTAAGCCTGTACCACCGGCTTTTAAACTGATTAAAAACACCGATGTTTCACCACGCTGGAAAGCGTCGATTTGATCCTGACGTTTTTTGGTTTGGCCCGTCAGTTTGCTATAAGAAATGCCCATATATTCCAGCTCTTGCTCTATCAGATTCAGCATGCTGGCAAACTGACTAAACAGCAGAATTTTGCGGCCTTCTTCAATCATCTCCGGCAAATTGTCACGTAACCACTGTAACTTGGCGTTATGTTTCACTGCCTGTGCCTGTTCAATGGGCACCAACCGGGCGTCACAACAGGCCTGACGCAGTTTTAACAAAGCGTCTAAAAACTCAATCTGACTGGCGGCTACGCCTTTACGCAGGAATAATTCCCGCACTTTGGTTTCCATCACCAGCCGGATACTTTCGTATAAATTGCGCTGGTCGCTTTCCAGCTCCAGCAATTGCAGAATTTCGGTTTTATCCGGCAATTCAGTGGCCACCTGCGATTTAGTACGGCGCAGCATAAAAGGGGCAATTTTTTGCTTCAGCGCAAAAGCTCTTTCGCTATCCCCTTGTTTTTCAATAGGACGGCGATACACCTGCAGGAAATGTTGTTCGGTACCAAGCAAACCAGGCAACACAAAATCAAACAACGATTTTAATTCACCTAAATGGTTTTCCAATGGGGTGCCGGAAAGCGCCAGACGAAAATCGGCTTTTAACAAGCGCACCGACTGCGCGGCCTGACTGCCGGAGTTTTTAATATGCTGGGCTTCATCCAGGATCACAGCACTGAATTTATGCCGTTGATACAAGCCAATGTCCCGCACTAACAGCGGATAACTGGTGACAATAATGTTGTAGTCATTGAGATGTTCAAACAGATGCTGACGTTTGGCACCATACAACTGCAACACCGAAAGCTGTGGCGTAAAACGTGCCGCTTCCTGCTGCCAGTTGCCCAATAAACTGGTGGGGCAAACAATCAGCACAGGCGCAGTGAGCCGGCCAGCTTCACGCTCTTTTTGTAAAAAACTAAGTGCCTGCAAGGTTTTACCCAAGCCCATATCGTCAGCCAGAATGCCGCCCAGGCCATATTGGCGCAAAAAGCTCAGCCAGTTCAGGCCTTGTTGCTGATAAGGCCGCAGCTCTGCCTGTAACCCTTCTGGTTTGGCAACTTCTTCAATACCGGCAAAGTGATGCAGCTGACTGCTGAGCCGCTCCAGCCGTCCGGCATTCAGATACTGAATTTCAGCCGCGCCAGGTGGTGGTAACAGCGCCGCTTTAAAGTCGGGCAACTCCAGCATCAATGGCTGTTTGGTTAAGTTCAGCAGCTCAACGATAGTGTCAATTAACGGCTGGATCAGGCTCACCGGCAGCGCCAGTTTGCCTTGTGGCAGCGTTAGCCAGATTTCCTGGCCGGCCGTTGGCAAGCCATATTGGCGTAACCACTGGGTAATCAGCGGCAGCAACGGCACTTGCTGGCCGTCAATATCCACCTGAATGCCGAGCTCAAAACCACCTTGTTTGCCGTCCTGCACTTGCAAATAAGGTTTAGACTCAAGAATATCCAGATTAAAATCAGCCGCTTGCGAAACCCGCCAGCCCTGAGCCGTTAAATCTGGCAAGGCCTGCATTAACGGCTGCCATAGCTGCGGATTATCCGGGCCATCACCTACCGCAAAAGCAACGGGCTGATCCTGATCCGGCAACGCCACCATGCCAAGCGCCAATAATTGTTCAAGCGCAGCGGTTTCGTCGCTTCGGCGTCTTTTAATAAAGACAGTGCGGTTGGCTTCTTTAATTTCGGTTTGCGCTTGTTGTAAATCGAGTGGCAACACAAAGTCACCATAAGCAAAAGCCAAATGCGCCCTTGGTTTTTTGCCCTGCCCCGGATTTTGTTGTTGCATCAACAGCTGCAACACAGGCACAGGGCTGACATCAATACGCTCCAGCGCCACACCTTTGGGAATAGGCAAAGTCACTTTGTGAAATAACTTTTGCAGTTTGCTTAAGCTGTCCTGCACCACTTCGCCCGGAATAGGCGGTATTTTCGCCAGCAGTTTCAGTTCACGGCCACTCAGCTCAGTGTCGAGTAAACCAATCACAAAATGGGTGGTATCCAGATAACAAGGCGGTGTGGTGTACACCACTTCCAGCTCGGCGTCGTCGCCTAAATCCCACATCAGCTGATGACCGTTTTTACCGGCCAGCCATTGCAGTTTTAACGGTCTGG
>JAYRUI010000383.1:0-3650 GCA_041919175.1 Rheinheimera sp.
AATACGTATTAAAGCGTGAACGACAAGAGCGGCAATTAATATCGCCATCCCGGCCAACGCATATGCCAACCAAAACGGAGCAGGGGCTTTACCGGCAAAGACTATGTAGCTCATATAGGCTTGAGCGACTAATAGCATCACGCAGACACTGAACACAATTGCGCTTGCGGCTGACTGAATACCAAAAATACCTTTACTAACACTGGGCGGAATCCTAGTTCTGATGTCCCATAAACGGTAACCGGCGCTATCAGCACCAAGCATGTACTTTCTGGTTTCGTTCATCACGGTTTCGTAAGACTTTAATACAAAGCCGATACGGGAGATATTGGCCCAAATGAAAAATGAAAAGACAAAAAGAAGAAAACAGAAGGCTGATATAGAAGCGATTAACTGAACTTGGTCAAATTTATCTAAGTCCTTTAGCAGAGTGACCAGGAATCCGCCCGACGTGAGTATGACGGTGGCAAAAAATGCAAGGTACTTGGTTCGCGTTTCCTCCAAGTGCCTGTAATGCGACCACGCCTGAGTTATTTCAGCCAAAAGATAAGCTTCGGTCTGATTTTTGAGCTTCATTGCGATATTTTCCTCCGTGTTGAATACATAAAACGCACATTTTCGGCTAGCTTACACACCACTTGGACGCCAATCTGACAACATGCGCTTGCGAAATTGTTGTGATAAAAAGTCAATCAACCATCAAGTTAGGGCCTTAACCAGCTCCTGTTGGGGCGAGTCTTGTGAAAGCACAAACATTTGAGTTCCGAAAAACGAATGTTTATGTTCTTTTGTTAATCAGCCATTCTACCAAGCCTGCATTAACAACAAGCGAGGAAATTCTCTCCAACCCCCAAAGATGAATATTTGGGTAGTGTGACTCGATGTCTGAAAGATCTGCATGACATGTGTGGTAGACATAGTACATTTCATCAAACTGCTCATATTCCTGAAATAGGCGAATATACGCTTCAAGCTCAGCACGAGTTGTTGTTGATTTTACCTGAACAAAAGCACGCTTTTGTGTAGCCGGGGAGTAGACATCAAGATCGATGTCTTTCTCAGTCTTCCCTAAGACGGAAAATCTTTGCCACCCGGCTTTAGAAAAAACCAGATCGATGAGTACTTCGAAATCGTGCCACCATAACCCTTTAATTAATTCCTCAACGTCAGACCTCAATCTAGCGAGCGAGGACTTTGCATTTTCAACTTCTTCTGTTGCTTGACCGTTAATCTTTCTTATCAGGTAATCTTGTAATTCGATGGAACAAATGGTTCCGCGAAACCCTTGAACCTTTGTTACCCTCCCATCGATGTTTTCAATTCGCAAAGGACTGCCGTTTATATCTGTTGCAGACCAGCTTCCGATAACCTTTCTAATCCTGCTTTTGTCATCCAACTCTACAACTTCTCTGGCGGCATGACACCAATACAGTTTTTTCTTATAAAAAGTTATCCAGACATCACTCTCGTCAAGCTCATAAAAATCACGGATTTGATTAATGTCACGCGTTGCCGCACCTGCATTTCCGTTGCGAATCTGTAGCCAAAATTTCCTAACCTCATCCCAGTTGCCTGACAGTGCATCGTGATGATGTGGGCTCCGATAACCAAGCCGTATGGTATTTTCCAGGATGCATGACTGCTCCCATACTCCACCTTCGCCGAGCTTAATAAACCGAATTTTATTGGGGGATATCTGTTGCAATTCCAAAGGCCTTAAGCGAGAAAAAATCTACTTCTTTCATAGGAAAAACAACGTTATAAAGCGTGGTTGTCCCCTTCTTTCGTTCAGATTTGTATCCACGCTACACAGAAATGTTATTAGCGACAAGTGGTTATAACCAACGCTATTTTTGAACGACATTAAATCGCGGAAAAACCGCATAGTTAATTGGTACCGAATCAGTGACAACACAACAAGTAAACTTCGGTTGTCGAAATAAATAATACCCATCACCCAGCCTGCGCTTTGCCTCCCCGTTTAGCGAGCAGCTGTTTTGACCGGTTTTGAGGTTTTAAGCCGACAACTGTCTGAGACGGCTGACGTTAGCAGCCGTCGAGTTTTGGCGGCGCCTCAAAAGCGAGTCAAAACAGCGGGCTTTCGAGCGATCTCGGGGTCGTTTTTTGCGTCACTTTTTGTCGATACAAAAAGTGACTCGCCTGCGGGGGCGAAACCCCGCTTCAACAGCGCCATCAGCTGCAAGCTGAAAAACATGCGTGCCATGCCGCTGGCATCAACCAAACCGCACTGGGCGTGCACAACAAAGCCGCCATCCGTCGTACTGCTTACGGCGAGCACGCCCTACCCAATCTTAATCTGCCTCAAATCATACCCCGAAGGCTGCTGATAAACCCGCAGGTCAAACTCATCAATCACGGCAAAAATATGGTCAAAAATATCGCCTTGCACGGCCTCGTAATGCAGCCATGCGGTGTTGCTGCAAAACGCATAAATTTCCAGCGGAATGCCGGTGGGGCCTGAGGGCAGCTGGCGTACCATCCGCGTCATATTTTTATGAATATCAGGGTGTTGCTGCAAAAACTCAGTGAGATAAGCGCGTAAAGTGCCAAGGTTGGTTAAACGGCGGCCGTTCAGCACTGAACTCATATCACAACTGGCGTTATAAGCAGTTATTTCCGAGAGCTTTTTCTGCAGGTAAGGCTGCAATAAAGTGGAGCGTTGCAAACGGTTGATATCTTCATCCGTTAAAAAACGCACACTGCTGGCTTCAATAAATACCGACCTTTTAATACGGCGGCCGCCCGACTCGCTCATGCCCCGCCAGTTTTTAAAGGAGTCGGAAATCAACGCATAAGCCGGAATACTGGTAATGGTATTGTCCCAGTTGCGCACTTTGACTGTGGTCAGGCTCATTTCAATCACCTCACCGTCGGCGCCGTATTTGGGCATTTCCAGCCAGTCGCCCAGGCTTAACATCCGGTTGGCCGACAGCTGAATACCGGCGACAAAACCTAAAATCGGGTCTTTAAATACCAATAATAAAATGGCGGTCATGGCACCAAGGCCGCTTAGTAACAGCAGCGGTGATTTGCCCGACAACAACGACAAGGCCAGAATAAGCGCCAGCACCGAGCTCACCAGTTTCAGACTCTGGAACAAACCACGAATAGGGGCTTGTTTACCAAAACCTTTATGTTGCAGCAGCGCTTCCAGGCTGTTGAGCAAGGCAAAAAAGCTGGCCATGCCAAAACATAAAATCCATAACTGAGTGAGCAGATTCAGCAGATATAAGGTTTCGGAACCGGCATCCAGCCAAAAATTGGCCTGCCACATCAACACAAAACCCTGAGCGGTAAAGGCTAACCGGCTTAATAAAGCAGTTTGATGCAGGCTGTGCCGCCATTGCTGGTGTTGTGCTTGGGCGCGCACGGCAAATAAACGCAATAAACCACGGTGTAACACCAGATGCAGCGCCACCGACAACAACAAAATAAACAACATAATCAGCAGATAATAAGCCAGGCTGGTGTCCAGCCAGGCTTGCTGGTTAGCCCAGCTTTTTAGCAAAGTTTTCATCCTGCTCCATGATCAGTGTGGGCATATCACCCGGATAAACAACAAGCCGCCTATTCGGGAAAAGCAGCGGCGGCAAAGGCACAAGATCTTTCATATTTCAGGTATTTAACCG
>JAYRUI010000384.1:0-3640 GCA_041919175.1 Rheinheimera sp.
AGGCAGTTATGGTGTGGCGAGCAAGTTGCAAAACCCTGAGATTATTCAGCAGCAAGCGGCCGAAACAGTGCTCAGGGCGATTCAACAGGCTGGACGCAACGGCGAATTGCCTGCCTTGATCTGGTGCATGCAGGCTCCCGGGCTGGAAGAGCAAATTATCACGGGCATTCAGCAGGTGGTTGGCGACCAGGTGCCGATTTTAGGCGGCAGTGCTGCCGACAACGATGTCAGCGGCAGCTGGAACCAATTTGATGGCCAGCAACTGGGACAAAACCTGCTGATTATTGCTGTGCTTTACCCGACTGTTGCGCTCAGTAGCTATTTCAGCAGCGGTTACCAGCCAGGCAACTTTAGTGGCATTGTGACAGCGGTAGACGGGCGCCGGATTGTCAGCATCAATCAGCAGAATGCGTTGCAGGTATACAACCAGTGGCTGCAACAAGCTGGCCTAGAGCCATTGCAGCCTGGCATAGTGATGAGTGATAGTACTTTTAACCCGATCGGCCGTCAGCTGGCCGCCGGTGGTATTCCTTTTTCGTTGTTAAGTCTGCCTGTCAACGTTGCTGCAGATGGCAGTATTGAACTTTTGTCAGAGCTGCAATGCGGCGATGAGGTGTCACTGATGCATGGTTCAAAAGAACAGTTGGTGCGGCGCGCGGCTCATGTCGTCAGGGTGGCGGCCAATAATCTACGTTTACGCCATGCCGTTCAGCCTGCAGCAGCCTTGATAGTGTATTGCGCGGGGTGCATGTTGGCTGTGCGCGATCAGATTGAAGAAGTACAACAATCCTTAACTGACAGTCTGTCCGGAATTCCATACCTGGTTGCCTTTACCTTTGGCGAACAAGGGTGTTTTGCCGACGGTTTTAACCGGCACGGCAATCTGATGATCTCCGCAGTTTTGTTGGGCGAACCTCAGGATATGCAACACCATGGATAACCAGGAACAATGGCAGGAAAAACTGTTACAACTGACGTATGAAAAACAGCAGCTGGAACAGTTTCGTCAGCTCAACCAGTTACTGAACCAGGGTCTGGAAGCCAGTCTGCATTGTGATGATCAGGAGCAACTCTTTACCAGACTGTTTGAAGTCATTATCAAAGTCATTCCATACGATGCCGTGCTCATTTTAGAACGTACTGAAGGCGACAACACACTGCGGGTTCTGGCTGGTTTACCAGCGCAGGAAATTGCCACAATATCGGCGGAATCGGCCCAGGACTTATTTTGCACCGACTTAAATCTGTTTGATCTCACGAGGCTCGACTGGTGGCAACACACATTGGCGCCGCTGAGCCACGGGTTCTATTCGGCTTTAACCCATCCATTACACACCCGGCAATCTTCATATGCGTTGATACTGCTATCAACAAGAGTCGGGGCATTTTCGGCCAACAGTGCAGCCATCTTGCGTTCTTTTAGTACTTTTATCGCCAGCACCTTATCGCAGATTGAAAAGCGGCAACTACTTGAAGAACGCAACACCCTCAAAGCACAACAACACCGGATTGAACAAAGTTTATTGCGCCAGGAAAAGCTGGCCGCTATTGGTCAGCTCGCTGCTGGTGTTGCCCATGAGCTGAATAACCCGCTTGGATTTATTTACTGCAATATCAATACATTACGACACTACATTCAGCAATATGATAAATTCTTGCAAGGCAGCATACAGTTGCATCCGGAACTAGCTGCCTTGGCAACAGAACTCCAGCTCAGTTATATCGCACAGGAAAGTCAGGATTTAATTGAAGAATCACTCGAAGGCGCCAGGCGCGCCAGAGACATCATTAACAATTTACGGACGTTTTCGCACCCGGATGAAAAAACCCGGCAAACGTTGGATTTCTGTAACCTGCTCAAAGACAGCATTCGTATTGCCCAAACCCAGATAAAACACAATGCGAACCTGAACATCAAACAGCAGGTGTCTCAGGCAGATATTTCAGGGAATGCCACACAGCTGGGCCAGGTACTGCTGAATCTAATTGTCAACGCCAATCAAGCAGTGCCAGCAGGCAAAGGGGAGATTCAGCTCGAGCTCTGTGCCGAGGGGAGGTATTGGCTGCTGAAAATCTCAGACACTGGCTGTGGTATAGACTCCACAGTTGCGCCGCATATTTTTGAACCATTTTTTACCACCAAAGCTGTTGGACAAGGCACGGGGCTTGGCTTGTCATTGTCACGTGCAATCGCCGAGCAGCATGGCGGGACTTTGAGACTGGCGAGCTCCAGCCCGAATGGCAGTTGTTTTGAACTGCGCCTCCCCCAAAACGGTACTCAATAATGGGATGGTATGGTCAGTCCATCAGCAAAAAGCGTGTTCATTATGCGTTGCTGCTGACGCTGCTGGGCACGCTGGCCAATATCACCGCACTGGATATGCCGATTGTTATCTCTTTCAGCATCGGCAATGTGGCGCTGTTTTTAATTGCCTTGCGGCTGGGGCCTCTGTGGGCACTGCCTGCCGCTCTGGTTATTTTGCTCCCTTTAACCCAGCATCAGGCAATTGCAGCAAGCTTGCTGCAATTGCTGCTCTTACTGGGTTTTCGCCATCGCATCAGGCATCTGACCGGAACCGCTGTATTATTGTATTTTGGCTTGAGTCTGGCGTTATTTCGTCAGATTGCACCAGCGCAGATCAGCGATGATTGGTTTTATTTATGCCTCCATTCAGCATTAAGTACCGCTGTATTTGCTTTTTGCCTGCGTGCCATGTTGATTCTGGATATGCTTACCATGTCGGCACTGCGGGAGCAGCAACAATCTCACACTGCAGTTATCACACCGTATCGCTATGTACAGCAGTATTCCGTCTACCTTGCTCATTGCACTGGTGTTGCATGGCGCTACCGCATTGGATTTATCGCGATATTTATTGCGTTACCAAACCGAACAACGGCAACTGAGCGAGCAAATAGCCGAGCGCCTTTCCGGTTATATCAAACAGGTGAAACTCTCTGCCAGCATGGTGACAGAGATGAACCCCTCGCTGGTTTTGCAAACACTGGCCAGCCAACAACCTGAATTTATCTCCGCTTTGCTTACGGATGCGAAAGGCAAGGTGCAGGCGTTTTATAAAGCGGATCTGCCTGACAACATCACCTCAGGAGGCGATGTAAGCGACCGTAGCTATTTCAGCGAACCTCGCAAAACCGGCAAACCTTTTATCAGCGACACTTTTCTTGGCCGGAATTTAGGACAAGATCAGTTGTTTGCAGTCAGTGCACCCGTATGGGTTTCGAAGCAAGACACTTATTTTACTGGGGTATTAGAAGTGTCTGTCAAGCTGCAGGCACTGACGGCATCCATAGTGCCGACTGACGCTGACATTTCACACCGGGTACTGCTGGATAGAGAACTGAAGAAAATCTGGGGCACCCATGATGACCGACCTTTAGGACAGCGTTGGTCGGTCAATCCGCAATCTGATCTGATAACTGAGAAGTTTCTGCAACACAGCTGGTTTAATAGTTTTGGTGCCATAAGCCTGACAAAAGACGCGGCCCATATGGTGCTCATTAACCATGTTGCGCCCAGTCAATGGCAATTAAAATACTATATCGACACGGATCTTTTACTGAAGAGATATTATTCGTTTTTAGCCATAGCACTGTTAGTGGCAATGTTGTTATTGGAAAC
>JAYRUI010000385.1:0-3640 GCA_041919175.1 Rheinheimera sp.
ATGAAATATCGGGCTGGCGTTACGGTCCGGCTCAATCAGATACGCCAGTAAACTGCACAAAGCCAAAGTGCCAAGCACGGCCACCGGAATGCGCCACTGAATAATTTTTTGCTGTAACAACCACAATCCACCGGCTAAAAATGCCAGATTCACCCAGTTCCAGCCAATACCACCAAAGCTGGCAAACACCGCATGTTGCAGGCTTTCGCTGGCGGTACGGCCTGCTGCTAAATCAGTTTTTAAGGTATCAAGCGGCGTGGCCATGGTCATACCGTCGGCGTCGGTTTTTAACTGGGTCAGGCTATAACCGGCGCAGCTAAAGTCGGTAAAAATGGCACAAACCGGGTCCAGTGCATGTTGTTGCTGCACTTGCAGGCTTTGCGGCGGCAACCAGCTGGTCATTTGCTGCGGGAACGAAATCAGCAGCAATACATAAGCTGCCATGGCTGGGTTAAACAAATTATGACCCAGGCCACCGTAAAGTTGTTTCACCACAATAATGGCAAATGCAGTGCCTAACACGATGATCCACCAGGGCGCAAAAGAAGGAATAGCCACCGCCAGCAACACTGCTGTCAGCAAGGCGCTGTTGTCTTTGAGCCTTGGCAATACCGGTTTGCCGCGCCAATACAGCATCAATGCTTCAGAAGCTAAGGCAGTGACAATCGCCAGCAGCAGCTGAATAAGTACGCCATAACCAAAAAAATAACACTGGGCGGCAATGCCTGGCAGACACGCCAGCGCAACTTTACGCATCAGCACCGAGGTGTGTTGCTGGCTGTGGTGATGGGGTGAACTGGCTATTCTGAAACTCATGCCTCATCCTCGGAGTCTGGCGCCTGTCTGGCCGCTTGTTGTTTGGCTTTGGCACGGGCGATGGCCGCTGCGATGGCGGCTTTCTTTTGATCGACGACCGGTTCAACAACAGTGTCTGCGACCACAGAATGGACGGCAGTCGTTTCAGGCACGGTTGTAGCGGTGACGTCCGGTTGCTGTTGTTTTGCTCTGGCTTTGGCAATTGCTGCGGCCAGCGCAGCTTTTTTGGCCTGTTCTTTTGCTACAGCTTCAGCTAAAGGTTCTGCTGCCCCGGCAGCGGACACGGTTGAGGCGATTTGCGCTTCAGCCGTCGTTTCGCTTGTGGCCTGGCTTGTCGCTGTGTCAGCGGCGGCCACACCAGCTTGCGCCGCTTTTTTCGCTTTAGCGCGGGCTATGGCTGCTGCTACTGCAGCGGCTTTGGCATCTTCCGCCGTGCCTGCATTTTGATCAGGTGCAGCTTGTGATGTCACTGTTGCTTCATTGAGCGGTTCTGATCCAGCAGGCTCAATCTGCGCCGCTTTTTTCGCTTTAGCGCGGGCTATCGCTGCTGCGACTGCTGCGGCTTTGGCATCTTCCGCTGTGCCTGTATTTTGATCAGGTGCTGCTTGTGATGTCACTGTTGCTTCATTGAGCGGTTCTGATCCAGCAGGCTCAATCTGCGCCGCTTTTTTCGCTTTCGCCCTCGCTATAGCTGCAGCTACTGCAGCAGCTCTGGGATCTTCAGCTGTTGTTTCAGAGCTTGCGGCTTCGGTGACTGCTTCAGTTAAAAGCTTGCCGCTGTTGCTGTCCGCAGACTGTTGTGCAGCAGCAGGTTCTTCCTGCGCGACTTTTTTGGCTTTAGCGCGGGCTATGGCAGCGGCAACAGCAGCAGCTCTTGGATCAACATCATTGGCCGTTGATTGGGTTTCAGTCGTCTGAGCTGTATCCTGAGCCTGAATTTCAGCTCCGGCTTTTGCCGCCTGATAAGCGCGAGCCTCGGCTTTTTTACGTTCCCGCTCAGCAATAATGTCTTCTTTACTCAGCGGCTGTTGTTCAGCATGCTGACTGGCAACACGTTCGGCCGCTGCAAGGACTTCTTTTTGTTTTTGCTGCTCGTTCATCATTTGCTGGCGCTGTGCTGCCAGGGCCTGATTCCGGGCTGCTCTTTCTTGTTTTTCTTTTTCCAGCCGCTCGTTACGTGCTTCAAAACGGGCTTTGGCTTGCTCGGCTTTGAGTTCATCGCGGGTTTGTTCACGAATATCGGCTTTGGCAACCCGGTAATAATGTACCAGCGGAATTTCACTCGGGCAGACATAAGCACAAGCGCCACATTCAATACAATCGGACAAATTGTATTCTTTGAGTTTGTCGTGATCTTTGGCTTTGCTGTACCAGAGCAGTTGTTGTGGTAATAAAGTGGCCGGGCATACTTCGGCACAAGCGCCACAACGAATACAGTCCATTTCATTGTTGGCTGCAGGCAGCTCTTGCTGGGTTGGCGCTAAAATGCAGTTGCTGGTTTTTACCACAGGCACTGACAGTGAAGGCAAGGTAAAGCCCATCATAGGGCCACCCATAATGACTCTTTGCTGGGGCTCTGGCGCAAAACCACAGGCATCGAGCAAAGCACCTACCGGTGTGCCTATCAGCGCGTGCATATTTTGTGGTTGACTCAGGGTGTCGCCTGTCACAGTGACAATACGGGAAATCAGCGGAATATCTTCCAGCACCGCCTGAGCAATGGCAAAAGCAGTGCCGACGTTTTGCATCACAATGCCGATATCCAAAGGGCGGCGACCTGCCGGGACTTCTTTACTGGTCAAAAGCTGAATAAGCTGTTTTTCGCCACCCGAAGGATATTTAGCCGGTACCACCCGCACCAGATAATTATCACGCTGGCTGCAGGCCGCCTGCATAGCTGCAATGGCTTCTGCTTTGTCGTCTTCAATGCCAATCAGCACAGCTGCCGGGTTCATCAGCTGACATAAAATATCAATGCCTTTGACAATAGTGGTGGCATATTCCTGCATCAGCACATCATCGGCGCTGATATAAGGTTCACATTCAACAGCGTTAATAATCAGATAATCAATGCCGGCGGTGACGCCACTTTTCAGATGAGTCGGGAAACCGGCGCCGCCCATCCCCGCAATACCCGCCCCCTGAATCCGTTGCAATAACATGATGCGATCGCTTTCTAACAAATTCAGGCCATGGCGTGGCCGCCATTCTTCCAGACCATCAGGTTCAATCACCACACAAGGTTCAGGCAAAGCCGAAGGGTGGGGCGCAATATGAGGTTCAATAGCCAGAATATAACCGGAAGTAGGCGCGTGCACCGGAACCGCCATCGCGCTGTCTGATGCCGTGAGTGGCTGGCCTTTGAGAACCCGCTGGCCTTTATGGACCAATAAAGCACCGGCCACACCAATATGCTGGCGCAGCGGCACATATAAACGTTCAGGTAACGACATCCGGCCAATAGGTTTTTGACTGGTATATTGTTTGCGGGCTGGCGGGTGAATACCACCGTGAAAATCCCACAACTGACCTGCTTTAATTTGTTGAAACAACGACGGCACTTAGTTGGTCTCCAACAGGTTTTTCTCAGGCTGAGCGGCATCAACCACTTTGACGGGGATGGCCTGTAAATCCCATTTCCAGCGTTCTACACCTGTAGGAACGGGCACCATGTCAATACAGTTCACCGGGCAAGGCTCAACACACAAATCGCAGCCGGTGCATTCATCAATCATCACAGTGTGCATTTGTTTGGAGGCGCCGACGATGGCGTCTACCGGGCAGGCCTGAATACATTTAGTACAGCCAATACACTCGTCTTCGC
>JAYRUI010000386.1:0-3636 GCA_041919175.1 Rheinheimera sp.
ACATCTGTCACGTGACTGACATCAGGCCCGGTTTCAAGCCCAACAAAAGACGAGGCACCAGGCCCAGCCAGCGCCGAACCTGATGCCGTCACAACATAAACTTCTTAGCGCATGCGAAGTACCGGAAGGCCGATATTCCAAGCCCGGGAGAATCCGCTCCGCTGAACTGGTGACAACACGCCGGTACCCGGTTATCTGCCAGCAACCTCAGAACCAAACAGCAGGCTAAACAACAGATAACAATGTAATCATAATAGATACAACAGCTTTGCAAAACGCAAAAATGGCGATATCAGCGTTTTATCAGCAAATAATTGGTTGTATTACCGATTTTTTACCCACGGCAATCACCTCATTTTTACTTTTTCAGGCAGCCCCACTCTGGCCACTGCCATAAGGCTAATGCAGGTTCAGGTTGCCAATTGACAACAAAGAATCCGGGTTGTTGTTGCCAGGCCAAAAAAGCCTGCCACAACACAGGCGGCAAGGCGCTGCAACCAACAAGTTGCTGTTGCCAATATTTAAACAACAAAGTTTCAGAGGCAAAACCTTGCCTGCTCAGCCAGGGTTGTAGCGCAGGCAACAGCTGTTGTTGCAGCTGCAGGCTTATGCGTTTTAATTGGATTTGTGGTGGTTCGCTGACAGTTGCGGGGCGGAGAATATTCAGCTCCAAGGTGCTTTCCAGCAGCAGCTGCTCTGCCATTTGCAGCCTGATTTGACTGTGCAGTTGCTGCTTGTGTTGTTGCCAGCTCAGCACAGCGGAGACAGGTTTTAATTGCTGCTTGAGCTCTGTTGGCAACAGCAACTGTAAAGCCGGACTAAGTTCCAGCTGCAGCCAACTGAGCTGGTAACTTAAACCATCTGGCAGCGAAGCTGAAGTGGCCAGTGCCTCTGGCTCCAGCTGCAACAGCCCATGCAACTTGAGCCCGGACAGCTGTAATAACACAGCACCGTTGGGTAAGGTTAATTCCAGCTGCTGAATTTCCAGCACATCCTGCCAGGGAATAAAACGGCTGTGTTTGGCGGTTAACTGCAATAAAGGTATGTGATACTGCACAGCAAGCTGCTGATATTGTTGGTTTATGTCTGCAAGCTGCTGCTGAACTTTGTAGTTGGCGTATTGTTGTAACAGCAGCCATGTCAGCCCGGGTATCAGCAATAATAAAACCGCGTAACGGCAGACTCTGCACACAAAAAACCTTACCACCGCAAGCTCCGGTTATAACGAATAAATCTCACCTAAGTACGCAACATCATTGTATTTTTTAGTGAAGTTATCACAAAGTTGCCGGCCGTTGTTATGATAGTTTTATTTCGCTGGAGCTTGTGATGGAGCTGTATTTTCAATGGTTTGATTTATTAGGCATCGCCGTGTTTGCTGTTTCCGGTACTCTGGCCGCCTGGCGCAAACAAATGGACGGTTTTGGCGTGATAGTGCTGGCCTCTGTCACGGCGATTGGCGGTGGTACTTTGCGCGACGTTATTCTCGATGTGCCGGTCATCTGGCTGAAAAACGACAGTTTTTTTTATGCCATTTTTGCCGCCACAGCCTTAACTATTTTGCTGGTACGCAAACGTCTGACTATTCCAAATAACACTTTGCAAATTGCCGATGCGCTGGGACTGGCATTTTTTGTGGTGATGGGTACGCAAAAAGCACTGGATCACGGCACTTCCACTATGGTGGCCATTATGTTGGGCACGATGAGCGGCGTTTGTGGTGGCATGATCCGCGATGTATTGTGCCGGGAAATTCCGCTGGTATTTCGCGGTGAACTTTATGCCGTGACCTGCATTTTTGGTGGCCTGGTGTACACCGGATTATTAAGTTTTGGTGTGGAAAAAATGCCGGCCATGTTTGCCGGTATGCTGGCGTTATTGTTGCTTCGTCTGGCCGCTATCCGCTGGCATCTGACGATACCGGTGTTTAGCCGTAGTGGAAAAATAGACCCATAGGTTGCAACTGTTTATTAAACAACAAAGGCCGCAATGCGGCCTTTGTTTTATTACTGGCTTCACCAGTTTGATGCTGCTTGAGCTTTATTCCGACAGCTCTTTATGTAGCTTCACAGGAACAGATTTTTTCTTACGCATCCGAATATTAATCATCTCTACCGTGACTGAGAACGCCATCGCGAAGTAGATATAACCTTTTGGCACGTGTACATCAAAACCTTCAATAATCAGCATGGCACCAACCATAATCAGGAAAGATAACGCCAGAATTTTAATGGAAGGGTGAGCGTCAACAAAGTCGCCAATCGACTTGGCAGCAAACATCATCACCAATACAGCGGCAATAATGGCAATGGCCATAATTTCGATATCGTTCACCAGACCAACTGCAGTGATCACTGAATCCAGTGAGAACACGATGTCGAGGATCATAATCTGAATCAGGATCATCATCAGGTTGTTTGCCACCACTTTCGGGCCTGAAGTTTCTTCTTCGTCAGCACCTTCCAGACTATGGTGAATTTCCTGAGTGGATTTGGCCAGCAGGAATAAACCACCGCCAATCAATATCACGTCCCGGCCAGAGATATCGTTGCCCAGTACGGTAAACCAGGTTTCCGTTAATCCCATCACCCACGATATAGAGAACAGCAGCGCCAGACGGGCAAACATTGCCAAGCCTAAACCGACACGGCGGGCAAAAGCACGTTGTTTTTCCGGTAAACGTCCAACCAAAATTGATAAAAAGATAATATTATCAATACCTAATACAATTTCCAGCGCGGCAAGGGTACCCAGCGCTATCCAGGCTTCCGGGCTGGCAATCCACTCAAACATACAAATCCTATTAATCTAAGTTCACAATTAACGGCTAGTGTACCAGCGCCAAAGCCTTCTGCCAGTAGCAAAGCAGAGAAAATGGCGTAACTGCGCAGTTCGTCAACAATTGCCTGACAGCGACCAGCAGCCCTGGATCTGCGCCCATAAGCACTGGCAGGCACAAGGCAATGGCTGTTATGCTCAAAAAAACAGCCATCCATTCAGGACTTTCCGATGAAACGCCATGCTTTTGTCTTGTTACTCCCCTTGTTGTTTGCACCTCAACTTTGTGTTGCTGCCGAACCACTGAATGCAGCAGTTGCCAAAGACTACCAACAACATCTGGCGCCTTTGTTCCGCCATTTCCACCAAAACCCTGAGCTGTCGCACATGGAAATAAATACCGCCAAACGACTGGCAGCAGAGCTGAAAGCGGCGGGTTTTGACGTGCATACCGGCATTGGCAAAACCGGTGTTGTGGCTATTTTAAAAAATGGCCCGGGCCCAATGGTGATGATGCGAGCCGATATGGACGCACTGCCGGTTGAGGAAAAATCCGGTTTGCCTTATGCGTCTAAAGTACGTACCAAAGACTGGGATGGCAACGAAGTTTCAGTGATGCATGCTTGTGGTCATGACGTGCATATCACCAGCCTGGTGGGCACAGCACGGCAAATGGCTGCCCGTAAAAATGACTGGTCCGGCACCTTAATGCTGATAGGTCAGCCGGCAGAAGAGCGCACCGGTGGTGCTCAAGGCATGATGGACGATGGTTTATATCAGAAATTTGGCCAGCCCGATTACGCCATGGCTTTGCATGTGTCGAGCGATATTGAAGCCGGCAAACTGGTGGCGGTGGAA
>JAYRUI010000387.1:0-3633 GCA_041919175.1 Rheinheimera sp.
AAACTTTATGATGTGGTGTTGTCTTCAGACGGCCGTTATCTGGTGTATGGCCAGAAAAACGGCGGTTTATCACCGGCCGACACCACAGCTGATTTATATCTGATGGATTTATCCGACGGCAATAAAATCAAACGCCTGACCGAAAGCGACAGTAAAGAACATTCGGTGAAATTCAGCAGCGATGATTCAAGCTTATATTTTTTAACTGACCGCAGTGGCACCACACAGCTGTGGCGTTTACCGCTGGGTGGTGGTGAAGCGCAGCAAGTGACTGATTTACCGCTCGATGTTCAAGGTTATCTGGTGTCTTCCGATAACAAAAAGCTGATAGTGACTTTAGATGTCAAACCAGGTTGTGGTGACATAGCCTGTACTGTCACAGCGCAAAAGCTCAAAGCCGGTAAAAAAGACAGCGCCATGGTCTATGACCAACTGATGGTGCGGCATTGGGATACGTTTGAAGATGAATTTAAACAACACTTTTTTGTGGCGGATTTAACCGGCAAAAAAGTCACTGATGCCCGCGATTTAATGCCGGAATGGAATACGGATGTGGCAGGCACTGCCGAAGCTGCTTTTACACCGGATGGCAATAATCTGGTATTCAGCGCCAAAATTCCGGCCAAAGATCAGGCCTGGCACACCAACTTTGATATTTTTCAGGTTGCCCTTGCCGGTGGCGACAAAATTAACTTAACCAAAGACAATCCGGCTTGGGATGCCAAACCGGCATTTTCTAAAGATGGCCGTTATATGGCTTATCTGGCGATGAAAAAACCAGGTTTTGAAGCCGATCGTTTTGGTTTGATATTGCTGGATTTAGTGACAGGCGAGCGCAAAGAGCTGGCGCAGGATTGGGACAGATCAGTGGACGAATATCTGTTTGGCTCTGACAACCGTACTTTATATGTTACAGCGCAGGATGTTGGCCAAAAGAGCATTTTTGCCATTAACAGCGCCTTTGGTGATGTGTCCAAAGTCTATGGTGACGGTAGTGCCGGCAATCTGAATGTAGCCGCCGGTAAAGTGGTGTTTGTGAATCACAGCCTGAACTCACCGATGGATATTTATCAGATGAAAGGCGAGTCGGGGCAGGCCGAAGCCTTAACCCGCATCAACGCTGAAAATCTCAAAGACATCCAGTTTGCTGAATTTGCTCAATTTAGTTTCCCGGGTGCCAACGAAGAAACTGTGCACGGCTACTGGATGAAACCCTGGAATTATCAGGAAGGCAAAAAATATCCGATTGCTTTTATTGTGCATGGCGGCCCGCAAGGCAGTTTTGGCAATATGTTTAACTACCGCTGGAACGCCCAGCTCTGGGCAGCCCAGGGTTATGGCGTGGTGATGATCGATTTCCACGGCTCGACCGGTTATGGTCAGGCGTTTACCGACTCCATCAGCCGCGACTGGGGTGGTAAACCACTGGAAGATTTGAAAAAAGGGATGGCTTATATCACCGAAAAAGAGAGCTGGCTTGATGGCAGCAATGCCTGTGCCCTGGGCGCTTCTTACGGTGGTTATATGATGAACTGGATTGCTGGTAACTGGCCAACTGGTTTTAAATGTCTGGTGAACCATGCCGGTTTATTTGATATGCCAAGTTTTTACGGCAGCACTGAAGAGTTGTGGTTCCCGGAATACGACATGGGTGGCCCGGTCTGGAACAAAGAAGCCGATTATCACAAGTTTAACCCGGCCGCTTTCGTGGATAACTGGAAAACGCCGATGTTGGTTATTCATGGTTTAAAAGATTACCGTGTGCCTTATGCCCAGGGCTTAGCTGCTTTTACCACACTGCAGCGCAAGGGTATCGAATCGAAGCTGGTGATTTTCCCGGATGAAAACCACTGGATCTTAAAACCGGCCAACGCTGAACGCTGGTACAACGAAGTGTTTGCCTGGATGAAACAACAAACTGCAAAATAATTTTTTGTTTGTTCTGTCCATCAAAGCCCGCGCCAATGTCGCGGGCTTTTTATTGCCGGCAGATTGCCGTTTTGGTGGTTGATGCTGCTATCAGTAAACAAAAGCAGCCAGTGCGCTTATGGATAAAAATTCACAGGAAAACAAAAAGATGCTGACTTTTGTTGCAATGATGCAACCCTGATATATCTTTAGCAGCGAGGTGCTGTCACTTATTCCGCAACACTGCACGATGAGGGACTGCTCGTCTGACCAAAGGAGTGTCGTCATGCGTTTTACCCAAAAAATTAAGCTGATTAGCTTATGTACCGCGTTATTACCACTCATTATCGCCACTTTAACTGTCACCTTGTTAGCCCGCGCTGAGCTGTTTGATCAGGCAGAAGCCAAGCTGGTGGCTGTTCGGGAAATAAAAAAACGGCAAGTGGAAGCGATGTTTCAGGATTTTGCCAGAGGGCTCACCTCAGTGCGGGCAGTTGCTGAGCATCATCTCAGTGCCGCACCGGCTGAGCTTGATCCTGTGCTGCGTAAAATGGCCAGCGAGCTTGGTTTTTATGACATTTTCCTGATCGATCCAAAGGGGACTGTCGTGTACAGCGTGGCCCGCGAGCCAGATTATCAAAGCAATTTATTGGATGGCCCATATCAGGATTCAGGTCTCGCCGCTTTATACCGTAAAGTAAAAAGCAGCAGCGACCCGTTATTAATGCAGGATTTTGCCCCCTATGAACGTTCCAAAGGCCAGGCTGCCGCTTTTATGGCGATGGCATTTTCTTATCAGTCAGAAAATTGGGTGGTGGCAGCACAGCTGTCCATTGACCGGATCAACGCCGTGATGCAGGTGCGTGAAGGCATGGGGAAAAGTGGCGAAACCTATCTGGTAGGGCCGGATTTACGGATGCGCTCAGACTCTTATCTGGATCCGGTGAACCGCACTGTACTTGCTTCTTTTGCCGGCAATGTCGCCAGCAATGGTGTGGATACTAACGCGACCAGCGCCGCACTAAAAGGCCAGCATGGCTTGTTGTATATCGACGATTACAACCTGAACCCTGTGGTGTCGGCTTATTCACCTGTGTCAGTCTTTGGTTTGCAGTGGGCCTTATTAGCGGAAATTGATGTGGCAGAAGTGGCTGCGCCGGCCAACAGAATGTTATGGGTGGGATTTGGCATCGTACTGGGGGCTGTAGTTCTGGCGTTTTTAGCGGCCAGTGTCGTCAGCCGTTTTGTGTTAGCGCCGCTCGGTGGGGAACCTGACGATATGGTGCTGATGACCAGTGTGATAGCGAAAGGTGATTTAACCATGTCGCTAACCGGAGCCAGTCAATCCAGTCTGATGGGCTGGCTGGCACGGATGCAACAACAGTTGCGCGCCTTAATAGCCCAGCTGGTTGGCGTTGGGCAAGCGCTTGAAATGGCTGCAGCCCAAAATTCAGCAGCCATGACCCAGGCCGATGGTAGTATGCAGCTGCAGGCCCGTGAAACCGAAATGCTGGCTACGGCTATTGAAGAAATGAGTTACGCCGCTGCTGAAATCGGCAGTAATACAGTGCAGGCCGCGGATGAGGTGAATGCCTGTCAGCAGTCAGGTAAGCAACTGACAGAAACTATTCATCATATGGCAGCGAGTTTAGATAAAACGCTGGCGGCTTTTACCACGATCCGCACCGGTGTAGTGCAGCTCAATAACGACAGTCAGCAAATTGC
>JAYRUI010000388.1:0-2415 GCA_041919175.1 Rheinheimera sp.
CCCGCGGGGACGATGCCCAGACGCTGTTAGCCGGTTTAAGTGTGTTGTCGGTGCCAAAAACCACCTTGCTGGAAATTTCTTTTGTACACCATAACCCTTATATCGCTACCGAAGTTGTGAATCTGGTGGCCAGCCGCTTTATGGCTTACCAAACCGGATTAATGCAACAACACAGTCATCAGGCCAGTGATTTATTAACCCAGCAACTGACCCTGGCCAAAGCGCATCTGCTGGAGGCGGAACAACAACTGGCGCAGTTTCGTCAGCAGCACAACATTATTGATATTGGCAGTGACGTTGATTTAGCCAAGCAGGAAATTGTGCAGCTCGCTATGGAAAAACGCGAGCTGAACCGACAACTGCAGGAATTGGCGGTATTGCTGCAAAAAATACGCGCAGAGCAGGATTTTGAGCAGCTTAGTAACATCGCCGAGTTGCGCTCTGTGCCTGTTATTGCCAGTTTACAGCAACAACTGTCGATGTTGCAGGCCGAATTTGCCCAGTTAAAACTCAGTTATTTACCCAAACATCCCAGGTATATTGCCGCGGCGAAAAAAATTGAAGTATCGGGCCAGCAACTGAAAGCTGAAGTTGCCAAACTCAGCGATAACTTTAATAACCGGCATCAGGATCTAACGCTGTTGTTGCAGCAAAACGAACAAAAATCTGCGCTTGCCAACAGCAAACTGAAAGCTTTGGTGGGCGTCAGTCAGCAGCATAAAAAGTTTGAACTGGAAATTCACGCCAGTTTGCAGCTGGTTAGTACTTTGTCGGACAAAATGAAAGAAAGTGAGTTGATGAAAGACATCAACAAAAGCTCCAGTATTATTGTGGTGGATCCTGCCGGTGTTCCGACTAAACCTATAGGCCCGAAACGGCTGCTGTTATCCGTTGCGGCGTTTTTGCTTGGTTTTATCGGTTCAGTGTTTATTGTCTTGTGTTTGCACTTTTTTGCCGATGTAACCGCCAAATACCGGCAGATAGCCGGCCGTTTTGGCTTTAAGTTAATTGGCGTAGTGCCGCAAATCCGGGTCAAGGGTATTGATAAACATCTGCCGGTTATTCAGCAGTCCGGCAAACAATACACTTTGTATCAGGAATATATCCGTTCTATCCGTACCAATATTTTGCTGGACAAAACCCTGAGCCAGCAAAAAATACTGGCTTTTACTTCCATTGCGCCCAATGAAGGAAAATCCAGCATTTGTTTGCAGTTGGCCAAATCGTTTTCTGAGCTGGAGCGGGTCATCGTCATCGACGCCGATTTGCGTTTTCCGGCTTTGGCTGAAGCTTTAGGCGAAAACCCACACAGGCCGGGTCTGACTAATTTATTGGCTAAAACCCATAGTTTTGAGAAATGTGTGTTTCATAGCAAAGAGCTGAATGCCGATGTATTGTCATCTGGCATCAGGCCGATGAATCCGCTGTTGTTTTTATCGATGCCAAGATTTGAAGCTATTTTGAAAGTGCTGGCGAAAAAATACGACCGCGTCATTATTGAATGCCCGCCAATTTTGTCGGTCAGTGATGCCATGGTGGTTGCCAAGTGCGTTGGCACCCTTGAGCTGGTGGTAGATGTGAAAAAAACACCGCTGGTGGATTTTGCCCGTAAGCTGGAGCTGCTGGAACAATCCGGGGTGAATCTGGGCGGTATTATTCTGAACCGGGTGAAAAACGACACCTCGAACTATTACGCCACTGCGGCAACCCGCGCCAAACAACCTTCCGCTTTGCAATTGTTATTGCAAAACAATCTGAAACGGGCTTAAGTAGAGCTTGTCCCCCCGCCAGAGCGCTGACATCAACTGCGCGCAAAAAAGTGTTACTCTCCAGCGCTGTGATGCTCAGTGCCGTGATGCTCAGCGTCGCTGAAAATCAGTTGTTGCAGGCTGCTGAGCGCTGTGAAAGCCGGCAATAAAATGCTGTTATTGTTATCTAAACGGATGGCGGCATGTAACGGCAAGCAGCCCAGTCCTTTTAAGGCCACTGTTTCCACATCTGGTGTTTTAATCAGCCTTGGTACTTCTCTGCTGCCATATTGGGCAATAGACGGAATAAAAGGCCTTAACCTGCTGATCAGCTTATCTAAAAACCAGCCGCTGACTTCTCCGCCAATAATAATGGTTTGGCAGTTAAACAGGCTTTCCAGGGTATGAATGGCAATCCGCATCGGCTCAGTGCTGAGCGCAAACCAGGCGTCCAGCTTGTCGCCATAGATTTCAGCTTCAGGGCCAAGTAAATTTTCAGGCGACAGCTGCGGCAGTTTTTTACTGGCAAATTTCTCCAGCGAAGCCACGGATGCAAAATCATTTAACCGGCCAAGTTCTGCGGTTTTTTCATCAAGGTCGGGGGTGACAAAAATTTCACCCAAAGCGCCGGTTAAGCCATTCTGACACAGCAATAAAGTGCGGTTAT
>JAYRUI010000388.1:2425-3623 GCA_041919175.1 Rheinheimera sp.
GCGCAGCGTCAATTTGCTGACCCAGGTGCACATAACAAAAACTATCCAGCTGCCTGGCTTCACCATGCAGCAAATGATAAGCGGCACAGGCTGCTGCCGTTTGTTCAATCACCACAGGTAGTTGCAGTGCCGCCACCAGTTGTAGCTGCAACAGCTGAATGTGTTGCTGGCGCTGCTCAACAGTGCCATGTCCTGCCTGCACCATGGTTAAACCCACACCCAACAGCTGTTGTTTGTTGATCTGTTGCTGGCTTAGCAGTTGTGCAACAGCCTGTTGCAGCACAACGAGCTGGTTGTGGTCACAGGCCAGTGTGACTGAAGCCAAAATTGCGCCTGTAAGCTGGCACAAGGCGATTTCAATCTGATGGGGCCAAATCCGGATGCCAAGGCTAAAGCAGAGTTCGTCGTTTAGCATCAGCATGGTGGAAGGTTTGCCGACTTTTTCTTTTTTAGTACCGGTTTCAATCACCAGTTGCTGCGCCAGCAATTCATCCACCAGATTGGTAATAGTTTGTTTGGTGAGTTGGGTGGTGCGGGCAATATCGGCTCTGGAAAGCGGCCCCTGGGTGACAATTTGCGACAATACCAGGCGCAAGTTCACCGATTTATTTTGTTTTGAATTCGAACCTTTCATCAGGGGTAAGTTGTCCTGCTAAAGCTATGACAGCATTGTACATTTTTATCGCCTGGCAATTTAAAGCTTCGTCAGGAAATTTCAGTTTGAAGGATTAAACCAGCCTCGCAGCATATCAATAGTTGCTGATATGCACAGCAAATTGTTATTAAGTAAAAATGATTGACATATTATGATTGGTCGTAATATAACCAATATATCAACATCAGACAAACAGGTGTAGCGTGAATTTCAGCAAGCTTTTATCCGGTATTTTGAGCAGCATTGTTGTATTGCAAAGTGCATTTTCGGTACACAATGCAGTTGCGGCGCAAAGTAGCCTTGACCTGCAGTTAAGCCAGGCAACTCAGGCTTCTGCGATTACGATCACAACAGCCCAGCAACAACAAATACGTCAGCAACAACTCACCGCTGCTTTGGTTTGGCATGGCGCCAGCCCCTGGATCAATGCAGTGACAGCTGGTGCAAAAGATGAATTTGCCGCTATGGGCGTGAAAGTGGTGGCTGTCACTGACGCCCAGTTTGATCCGGCCAAACAAGCTGCAGATATCGAAAATATCGGCA
>JAYRUI010000389.1:0-3614 GCA_041919175.1 Rheinheimera sp.
TTAGTCACCTTACCGAAAAAAGTGCCGCAATGGCAGCATGATGATCAAAATACCTTAACAGATTCAGGGCTTTAATACTGTTTTTGGCTAGCTGCCATCCCTGCTGTTGTATGGCAGGCGGCATGAAGAGTGTTTTACCGGATGATAAATTAATTAATATAAATTCACTAAATCAGCATAATAATTCTTGAAAGTGCATGATTGACTCAGTACACTGGCCGCAGTTTGTTGCGAAGCCCGTGTTGTATTCGCTTATTTTTGGAGATCGACAGCTGATGCCGTCTGTAGTGTCTGACAAAACTCTTATTCGTAGTGCCGTACTGGGTGCTGCCGGTTATAGCGGTGCTGAACTTTGCGCTTTATTAACCAGAAACCCTTACTTTGAGCTCTGCTTTGCTTATGCCTCTGCTGGCCGCAAAGCAGAGCCTTTTTCTTCCTTGTATCCACGCTTCCAGCAACAAGTGGATGTGTTGGTTGAGCCATGGACTGACGACGAAATTGGCCGTATCACAGGCAAAGTAGACGTGGCATTTTTAGCGCTGCCGCATGAAGCCAGTGAAGAAGTGGCGCCAAAATTAATGGCGGCCGGCATCGTTGTGGTGGATTTATCCGGCGCTTTCCGCCTAAAACAAGCGGACTTATATCCGAAGTATTATGGCTATGAACATCAGCATCCAACGCTTTTAAATGAAGCTGTGTATTCACTGATGGAATGGCTGGACACACCATTGCCTCAACTGATTTCAGTGCCTGGTTGTTATCCAACAGCCTGTTCACTGGCGTTATTGCCTTTACTCAAAGCAGGTTTAGTGGCCGATGGTTGTATTCCGGTGATCAACGCCACCAGCGGTGTGTCTGGTGCTGGCCGTAAAGCAGCGCTTAATACCTCATTTTGTGAAGTTGGCCTCAATGCTTATGGCTTTTTTAAACACAGACACAGACCAGAAATTGAACAAAATTTAGGCCGTAAAGTGGTGTTCACGCCACATTTAGGTAACTTTAAACGCGGTATTCTGGCCACCAGCGTGGTGACATTAAAAGCTGATGTTAGCGCTGAGCAAGTAAAAGCCGCCTTTGTTAACGCTTATGCCAATAAACCGCTGGTGCGTTTAACGGCCACATCACCCAATGTCGCCGATGTGGAAGGTTCACCATTTTGCGATATTTTCTGGCAGCAAGACGGCGAGCAGTTAGTGGTGGTTTCAGCCATCGATAATTTACTGAAAGGCGCCGCGGCCCAGGCGATGCAGGCGGCGAATGTGAAATTTGGCAAAACCGAAACCGCAGGTTTGTTTGCTTTTGAAAAAGCTGGAGCGCTGTGATGGGTGCACAAACACAATTGAGCGCAAAGACGCCGTTAGTTTTAAAAATGGGCGGCCGGCTGCTGCAGGACAACACCGCTTTAGATGCGTTATTAAAAGTCGTGGCACAACTTGCAAGCCAATACCCAATAGTGCTGGTGCACGGTGGTGGCGATCAGGTCGATAGCTGGTTGGCAACTTTTGGTTTTAGTACACAGAAAATTGATGGCCAACGCGTATCGCCCAAAGAACAAATGCCTGTGATCACCGGCGCTTTAGCCGGTGCAGTGAATAGCCTGATGGTGTCACGGGCACAGCTGCAAGGTTTAAAAGCTGTGGGTTTAACGCTGGCTGCAGGGCAGAGCCTGAAGTTTGATGTGAATGAAAAACTCGGCGCTGTCGGCATTGCCAAAGCCAACGACGGCACCTTAGTGAACACCTTATTACACAGTGGTTTTGTGCCTGTGTTCAGTTCAATTGGCCAAAGTGACAATGGCGATTTACTGAACGTCAACGCCGACTTAGCTGCCGCCGCTATTTGTCAGTTGGTGCAAGGGCAGCTGGTGTTACTCACCGATGTGCCAGGCATTCTGGACGCTGAAGGCAAACTTATCAGCACCCTGGATGGCAAAGGCGCACAGGCGCTGGTGGACAGTGGTGTGATTAAAGGTGGTATGAAAGTGAAGCTAGACGCCGCTTTGGAAACTGCGGCAGCACTTCGACGATCCATCGTTGTTGCCGGCTGGCAGCAACCCAATGATTTGTTAAAACTGATGCAACATCAAGCAGTAGGAACCTGCATCAGTGAATAAGGGGGCTTATTTCGTCAGAGGAACCCCCTCAGTCCCACTGAAATCCGCTCCAACGAAAGCCTGACCCGGTCGGCTTTCGGGCCGATTTCCCCAATAAGGAAGCCGCAGCGCGGTCAAGCAGTGTGAGTTATGAGTCAATTAAAACAGCTGTTATGTTTAGCTGAACTGGATCAACAACAATTGGCGGGCTTGCTGGATTTAGCCCTCGACATTAAACACAACCCAAACAACTACAGCAATGCGCTCAAAGGCAAAAGTATTGCTCTGTTGTTTGAAAAGCCCTCGTTGCGCACCCGCGTCAGTTTTGATGTTGGCATCAACAAACTCGGCGGTCACAGTGTGTATCTGGACCAACAAAACGGCGCCATGGGTGTGCGCGAGTCGGTAGAAGATTTCGGCAGCAATTTAGCCTGCTGGACTGACGCTATAGTGGCGCGGGTTTATTCGCAACAAAGTCTGATTAAACTGGCACAAAGCAGCAAAAAACCGGTGATTAATGCACTGAGCGACTTGTACCATCCATGTCAGGCGCTGGCGGATTTACTGACGCTGAAAGAGCAGTTTGGTGACTTATCCAAAGTGCATCTGGCCTTTGTTGGGGATGGTAACAATGTCTGTCATTCGCTGATGTTAGGCGCCGCCATTATGGGCATGACACTCACTGTAGTGACACCGCCTGGTTTTGGCCCTGACGCTCACGTGCTGTTAAAAGCGCAGGCCTTAGCACAGGAAAGTGGCGCTAAACTCACACTCAGTCAGCATGTTTCTTCTGCGGCCGGTGCCGATGCTTTGTACACAGACACCTGGTTGTCGATGGGCAATAAAGCCGATCCTGCAGTGGTGGAAAAAACCTTTGCCCCTTATCAGATCAATACAGCTGTGATGCAGCGGCTGGCAGTGAAAAACTTTATGCACTGCCTGCCGGCGCATCGTGGCCATGAAGTGACCAGCGAAGTGCTGGACAGTGACTATTCTTTGGTGTTGCAGCAGGCGGAAAACCGCATGCATGCGCAAAATGCTGTTTTAGTTAGTTTATTTGCCTGAGGCCGAACATGAGTAATGCAAAACAAAACGTGAAAAAAGTAGTGCTGGCGTATTCCGGTGGTTTAGATACTTCAGCCATTGTGCCTTGGCTCAAAGACAACTATGACTGCGAAGTGATTGCTTTTGTGGCCGATGTTGGCCAGGGCGCCGAAGATTTAGCCGGTGTGGAAGAAAAAGCCATTAAATCCGGTGCCAGCAGCTGTTATGTGGTGGATTTACGCGAGCAGTTTGTCAAAGAAGTCATTTATCCAACCTTAAAAGCCGGTGCTGTGTACGAAGGCCAGTATTTATTGGGCACTTCGATGGCGCGGCCAATTATCGCCCGTGCTCAGGTGGAACTGGCGTTAAAACTCGGTGCTGATGCGCTCTGCCACGGTTGTACCGGTAAAGGTAACGATCAGGTGCGTTTTGAAGGTGCTTTTGCCGCACTCGCGCCACAGCTGAAAGTCATAGCACC
>JAYRUI010000390.1:0-3611 GCA_041919175.1 Rheinheimera sp.
ATCTGCAGCTTATGTCAAAGCGCTGCAACAGGAATATCCGGCATTGGCGCTGGTTCGGTACGACAAATTGGAAGAAATGGTACAAGCCTTGGAACGTCAGGAGATTGCCGGTTTTTTTGGTGCTGATTTAATTATGCAGCAACGCCTGATGCTGCAGCAAACCGACACTTTCCGTGTGCTGGATTACCCTAAATTTAATACCAGCCTGCAGGTCTTAGTGCGTGAAGGCAACAGTGTGCTTGCAAGCAAAATACGGCAGGGTTTTGAAGCGCTGAGTCAGGATCAACTGGAGCAAGTGGAAAAACGCTGGGTTCCAAGCCCCGAGCTGGCTTATTTTGCCCGTTTTCGCCAACAGGTGCCGCTCAGCGAACAGGAACGTTTGTGGATTGAGCAACACCGGCAGTTAAAAGTAGGCGTCCTGGCCGATTGGGCGCCGATGGAGTTTGTTGATCAGGATGGCAAGTTCAGTGGGGTGACTCAGGATATTTTGTCAAAACTGAATCAGCGTCTCGGCACAGGTTTTGTCGCAGTTCCTTATAAACAATGGTCTGATTTAGAAGCAGATTTTGCTGCCGGTAAATTGGATGTTGTTGCCAATATGTCTGATTTACCAGAACGGCGGAAATTTGCTGCTTTCAGTCATAATTTCTGGCCATTTCAATGGACGTTAATCAGTCATAACGCTGTGATGGAAGTCACAGCGCTGAGTCAGCTCAACACCAAAAAGGTTGCTGTGCTCAGTGACTATCAAATAACCAAATTTTTTCAGTCCAATTACCCCGATATTCAACTGCGCTTCACCCGTGATTTAGCGCAGGGCTTAGCGCTGTTGCAAAGTGGTGAAGTGGATTTTGTGGTCGATACTGTGATTTCGTCAGGACGGGCGTTACGCCAGGGCGCAAACAGCAATTTACGGATGCATTTGCCGGTGGACATGCCCACTTACCCTTCGTTGTTTGCAGTGCGAAAGGACTGGCCTGAACTGTTACAAATTCTGGATAAAGGCTTAAAAACGCTGAATGAAACTGACCGCCATGAAATTCTGGACCGTTGGTTTAGCGTTGAAATTCATCAGGGGTTGGATGAAGGCCGCATCATAACGCTGATCTTACAAATTGTCGGTATTGTGGCTGTGCTGCTGGTGATGGTGTTTTTCTGGAATATTTCACTGCGCCGCGAAATAGGGCTGCGCCGCGAGATGGAAGAAAAAATGCGTTTTATGGCCACTCATGATGACTTAACCAAACTGGCCAACCGCAATTTGCTGGAAGAGCGGCTGAATCAGGCCTTGATGCAACATGCCCGTCATCACGAAAAACTGGCGTTGTTGTTTCTGGATTTAGATGGTTTTAAAGAAGTGAATGACCAGCATGGCCATCATGTCGGGGACGAGCTGCTGGTGAAAGTTGCCGAAGTACTGCAACATTGTGTGCGTAAAAGTGACACTGTCGCCCGTTTTGGCGGTGATGAGTTTGTTATTCTGTTGACCGGTTTACTGGACAAAGACGATGCAGCCATAGTGGCGGAAAAAATTCTGCTGCATTTATCCAACCCGCTGCAATTGTCGGCCTGTGCAGCCAGAGTTGGTGCCAGTATCGGCATCGCTTTGTACCCCGATAACGGCATTGACAGCCAGCAGATGCTGAAGGCCGCCGATGGCCTGATGTACCGCGCCAAACAAAGTGGCAAAGGCTGTTATCGTTTTAGTCATCAAGGGCAGTGACTTTGGCTTTCTTTTCTATATAATTGGCGCTCATTTTTCAGCGTAAAGCTTAAGTACCGGTAGAAAGGATCAGTGCATGCGTAGTCATTATTGCGGTCTGTTGAACGCACAACATGTCGGGCAACAAGTTTCTCTGTGCGGTTGGATCAACCGTCGTCGTGACCTCGGTGGTCTGATTTTTGTCGATCTGCGTGACCGTGAAGGTCTGGTGCAGGTGTTTTTTGATCCGGATTTAACCGACATGTTCGCTCAGGCTGCTGAGCTTCGTAACGAATTCTGTGTGCAGATCACAGGCACAGTGCGCGCTCGTCCTGACTCGCAAGTGAATAAAGACATGGCTACCGGTGAAGTGGAAGTGTACGCTTCAGCCCTGACCATTCTGAACAAAGCTCCGGCTCTGCCACTGGACTTTAACCAGAACAACAGCGAAGAGCAGCGCTTAAAATACCGTTATTTAGATATCCGCCGCCCATTGATGAGCGACCGATTAAAATTCCGCGCCAAAGTCACTAGTTTTGTCCGTAACTTTATGGACAGCAACGGCTTTTTAGATATTGAAACGCCCATTCTGACCAAAGCAACCCCGGAAGGTGCCCGCGATTATTTAGTGCCAAGCCGCACCCATAAAGGCCAGTTTTTTGCGTTGCCACAATCACCACAGTTGTTTAAACAGCTGCTGATGATGGGCGGGATGGACAGGTATTATCAGATCGTCAAATGCTTCCGTGACGAAGACTTACGCGCTGACCGTCAACCGGAATTTACCCAGATCGATATCGAAACCAGCTTTATGACGGCCGAACAAGTGATGGCTGTGACTGAAGACATGGTGGTGTCGATGTTTAAATCGATGCTGGATGTGGATTTAGGCAAACTGCCACAAATGACCTATTTTGAAGCCATGCGTTTATACGGCTCAGACAAACCGGATTTACGCAATCCAATGCAGTTTGTTGATGTGGCTGATTTACTCAAAGACGTTGATTTTAAAGTATTCTCAGGCCCGGCGAACGACCCGAAAGGTCGTGTAGTTGCGTTAAAAGTGCCAGGCGCTGCTGAAAAAGTTTCCCGCAAAGACATCGACACTTATACCGCTTTTGTGAGCATTTATGGTGCCAAAGGTCTGGCCTGGTTAAAAGTGAACGATGTAGCACAAGGCCTGGAAGGCGTTCAGTCGCCTGTTGCCAAGTTTTTAACGGCAGATATCGTCACTGAAATTTTAACGCGCACCGGCGCGCAAAATGGCGACCTGATTTTCTTTGGTGCAGACAGGGCTAAAGTCGTGTGTGAAGCCATGGGCGCACTGCGTTTAAAACTGGGTGAAGATTTAGGCATTACCCAACCTGGCTGGAAACCACTCTGGGTTGTTGATTTCCCAATGTTTGAAGAAAACGATGACGGCAGTTATTCCGCTGTGCACCATCCCTTTACTTCACCTTTGGACACTGCAGCTTTCCTGTCGACCGACACCGATAAACTGGAGCTTGGCACATTATTATCCAACGCCTACGACATGGTGCTGAACGGTACTGAGTTGGGTGGTGGTTCTGTGCGTATTCATACGCCTGAAGTACAAGCCAAAGTATTCCAGTTGTTAGGCATCAGCGATGAAGAAGCGGCTGAGAAATTTGGCTTCCTGTTAGAAGCACTGCGCTATGGCGCACCACCACACGCTGGTTTGGCCTTTGGTCTGGACCGGTTAGTGATGCTGATGACAGGCGCGACGTCTATCCGTGATGTAATGGCCTTCCCAAAAACAGCCACTGCCGCTTGTCCGCTGACAGACGCGCCTGGTTTTGCAAATCCACAACAATTAGCCGATTTAGGTATTGCAGTGGTTGCTAAACCGGAAGTTGCCAAATAAGGCCGCGCGGGTTTTGTTTAGCTT
>JAYRUI010000391.1:0-3608 GCA_041919175.1 Rheinheimera sp.
CTTCACCCCACGCGGTAAGCGGATAAAAAGCACCACCCCAAGTTCGCTCTCCAGCGCCAATAAAGCTGCCGACACCGAAGGCTGGGCAACATCCAGGTGCCTTGCTGCTGCACTGATGCTGCCTTGCTCAAAAACCGCGACAAAATAACCAAGCTGACGCATATCCATAGAAATTTTCTATACCTGACCAAGCTTCTATATGTTTTTACTTTAAATCCGGCCTCCATAAGATAGCAATAACTTTCACAGCATTGAGTAATGGCCATGAGCAAAACCCCTTTTAACTGGCAAGACCCTTTTGCCTTCAATACCTTATTAACCGAAGAAGAAAGGTTAATTCAGGAAACGGCCCAGAGTTATTGTCAGGAACGGCTGATGCCACGCATTCTTGAAGCCAACCGCCACGAACATTTTGATGTTGCCATTATGCGCGAGCTGGGTGAACTCGGTTTATTGGGGGCGACGTTGCCGGAAAAATATGGCTGCTCCGGTGTCAATTACGTTAGTTATGGTTTGGTGGCGCGCGAAGTAGAACGGGTGGACAGCGGTTATCGCAGTGCCATGAGTGTGCAATCTTCCCTGGTGATGCACCCTATTTATACCTATGGCTCAGAAGCGCAGCGGATGAAATACCTGCCCAAACTCGCTACCGGCGAATGGATTGGCTGTTTTGGTTTAACAGAGCCGGATTCAGGGTCAGATCCGGCGTCAATGCGCACCACAGCGAAAAAAATCGCCGGTGGTTACAGCATTTCAGGTACCAAAATGTGGATCACCAACTCCCCGGTGGCCGATGTGTTTGTGGTCTGGGCCAAACTTGAGGGAGTGATCCGCGGTTTTATTCTGGAAAAAGGCATGAAGGGCTTAAGCGCCCCGAAAATTGAAGGTAAGTTTTCGCTGCGCGCCTCTATCACAGGCGAGATTGTGATGGATGCTGTGGAAGTGTCGGAAGATCAGTTATTGCCCAATGCTCAGGGATTGAGTGGGCCCTTTGGTTGTTTAAATAAAGCCCGCTATGGCATTGCCTGGGGCGCTTTGGGTGCTGCAGAGTTCTGCTTTAACGCGGCGCGCCAGTATACGCTGGACCGCTCGCAATTTGGCAGGCCACTGGCGGCTAATCAGCTTATTCAGAAAAAACTGGCCGATATGCAAACCGACATCAGCTTAGGGTTATTGGGCTGTTTACAAGCCGGCCGTTTAATGGATGCCGGCGCCCTGCCGGTGGAAACCATTTCTCTGATTAAGCGCAATTCCTGCGGTAAAGCGCTGGAGATAGCGCGTATTGCGCGTGATATGCACGGTGGCAATGGCATTGCGGACGAATATCACGTTATCCGTCATGTGATGAATTTAGAAGCAGTGAATACCTACGAAGGCACCCACGATGTGCATGCGCTGATTTTAGGCCGTGCCATTACCGGCCTGCAGGCGTTCTGCTGATTAATCAAGGCCAGTGGCATATGCCCTGGCCTTTTTTCTGTTGATTACCACAACCATATGGCAGGATTTTGCATGGCACCCTACGAACAACATGCCTGGACCACAGCTTATCTGGAGAAAATTCAGCATTATAAGCTGCCCACCCTCAAATCAGACGCTTTGCTGCTGACTGATTTTGAAATTTGCCGATATTTTGATTCGATGCTGTCAAGCCGCCTGCTGGATCTACGCTCGCGCTTGTTACAAGCCAAAGGTCAGAGTTTTTACACCATAGGCTCCAGCGGCCATGAAGCCAATGCGGTGGTGGCTTCGGCGTTAAAGGTGACAGATCCGGCCTTTTTGCATTATCGCAGTGGTGCCTTTTTTATTGAACGCAGCAAACAGCTGCCAGGCACCACGCCTATTTACGACTTGTTATTGTCTTTTACCGCTTCCAGTGAAGATCCCATCTCCGGCGGACGGCATAAGGTGCTGGGCAGTCTGGCTTTGTCTATTCCGCCGCAAACCAGTACTATCGCCTCGCATTTACCCAAGGCTGTGGGCACTGCTTTTGCCATCGATCTCAGCAAGAGGCTGGATCTCAATGGTCAGTGGCCCGAACATGCCATCGTGCTATGCAGTTTTGGTGACGCCTCTGCCAACCATTCCACAGCGCAGGGCGCCATTAACGCCGCCTGCTGGGCCGATTATCAACATGTGCCTGTGCCAGTGCTGTTTTTATGTGAAGACAATGGTCTGGGTATTTCTACCCCCACCCCTTGTGGCTGGATAGCCCATAGTTTAAGCCCGCATATGCAAACTTTCAGTGCAGACTCGCGCGATTTGGCCGATGTGGCGCAGGCCGCCAGAGCAGCCGTGGATTTTGTGCGGAAAAACCGCCGGCCGGCGCTGTTGCATTTAAAAACCTATCGCTTATTTGGCCATGCCGGTGCTGACGCCGAAGTGGCGTATCGCAAAAAACAACAGATTGAAACTGAGCTGGACGAAGATCCGCTGTTATACGCCACAGCGCTGTTGTTAAAACGCGGTATTTATAGCCAGGCAGAATTGGCAGAACTGGTGCTCAAACTGGATCAACAAACCGCCCGGGTGGCTTTTGTTGCCAGCAATAAGCCAAAACTCACCTCTGCTGAAGCTGTGATGCAAAGCATAGTGCCAAAGAATATAGTGCCAAAAGCTTCTAATGCAACTGAGAAAAAACCGGCAACCATAAGCCCTGCGCTTAGCGTCCCTGCCAATACCCTTGATTTTGATAAACACAACCTGGGCAAAGCCCAGCATCTGGCGAAAATTATTAACTGGACTTTGCATCAGGCCATGGCGCGTTATCCCAACGCCATAGTGCTGGGTGAAGACGTTGGCAAAAAAGGCGGTGTTTATAATGTGACTTCACAGCTGGTGCAGCAATTTGGCAGCAACAGAGTGATCAACACTCTGCTGGATGAACAAAGTATTCTCGGGCTTGGCATTGGCCTGGCGCAGCAGGGTTTTTTGCCGGTGCCGGAAATTCAGTTTTTGGCTTATGTGCATAACGCCGAAGATCAAATCCGTGGTGAAGCGGCTACTTTACCGTTCTTCTCCAACGGTCAGTATCAAAACCCGATGGTGGTGCGTATTGCAGGGCTGGCGTATCAACGTGGTTTTGGTGGCCATTTTCATAACGACAATTCATTTGCGGTGTTCCGGGATATTCCGGGCTTGTTATTATTTTGCCCGTCGAACGGCCGCGACGCCAGTTTATTGCTGCGTCAGGCTTTAGAGCTTGCCCACAGTGAAAAGCGGCTGCTGATTTTTTTAGAGCCAATAGCCCTTTATATGACGCGTGATTTACACCAGCCGGGCGATAACCTCTGGGCCTGTGATTTGCCATCGCTCGACGAGCAACTGCCGGAAATTGGCACCCCAGCGATTCGATCCCATCACCTTGATAAAACAACGGATTTGGTGATCATCAGCTACGCCAACGGCTTTTATTTAAGCTGTCAGGCACAACACCAACTGGCAGCACAAGGTATTGCTGCAACAGTGCTGGATTTACGTTATCTGGTGCCTTTGCATATCGACAAAATTGCCAAAGCCATTGGCCAGACGCAAAAAGTGCTGATTGTCGATGAATGCCGCCGCCGTGGCTCGCTCAGTGAGGAGCTGTTTACCGCTTTGCATGAACA
>JAYRUI010000392.1:0-1306 GCA_041919175.1 Rheinheimera sp.
TCCAATCTGGAAGAGCAGGAGCGGCTGGCAAAAATGGTCAGCGATATGTTGTGGCTGGCGAAAACCGACCACGGCCTGTTAAAACTGAAACCTGAAGCTGTGGCCTTAAAACCTTTTGTCACGCAACTTTTTGAATTTTTCGAATTTATTGCTGACGATAAACAAGTACAACTGGCCTATCAGGGGCCGGAACTACAGCTTTCCGCCGACAAAGTTATGCTGCAACGCGCTTTGTCGAATCTGTTGTCCAATGCCATCCGTCATGCCGACAACAACAGTGAAGTGCGGGTGAAAGTGCAAAACGATACCGATTTTATCCGGATCCAGGTGCAAAACAGTGGCAAAACCATACCGCCCGAGCATTTGCCTTTGTTATTTAACCGTTTTTACCGTGCCGACCCTTCGCGCCAACGCCATAGCGAAGGCGCAGGCCTGGGCCTGGCGATGGTGAAATCTATTGTCGAATTACACGGCGGCCAGGTTGCGGTCAGCTCAGAACATGGCCTCACTAGCTTTAGTTTGTGCTGGCCTAAGGCTCCGGAGCTGACAAAAGTTCTGCAAACGCCTTAATCTCATGATTTAAAAAACAAAATATCAAACACCCCGCCATGTTATGGACGGCATTGTTTGTGGTTGCGCCAGACCTGCCACTCTTTGTAACTGCGCAACAAAACAAAGCTTCAGTTTTTGCTAAAGTAATAACACAGGTTGGATAACAGCAGCCTCAACTGTGTTGTGCTGCTCGTGGGGTTATGATGCAACCACTTTGGCGACTTTTGTTGTTACTGAGTTTTATGCCGTGGTTTTCACTGCACGCAGCACCAGCACAAATGTGGTTGCTGCTCAATAACAGCAGTGACAGCCGCAACAGCAGCGGTGATGTTGATCTGCATATTCTGGCGGTGTTACAACAATTGGCGGCACCTGAGCTACAAATCAGCCCACTGCGTTTAGGCGATGCCCGCACCTGGTTGTTATTACAAAAACCCGGCAATTATTGTGCTTTAAGCAAAATCCGCACGCCGGAGCGCACTGGTTTTTTGCATTTTTCCGCCAAACCCAGCTCTGTGTATCCACCACTGCAATTGGTCAGCAATCAGCAATTGGCCGAAAGCCCGGTTGATTTGCAACAACTGCTTAGCCAAAACCGCAAACTGAAAATTGGTCTGGTGCAAGGCCGCAGTTATGGGCCGCAGCTGGATAAATTAATTAAAAAATTTCCGGCAAATTTTTATCAGCGTGGTGGTGAATATGCCGCCGAAACTTTATTGCAGATGCTGGCAAAACAGCGGTTGGATGCCGTGAT
>JAYRUI010000392.1:1316-3607 GCA_041919175.1 Rheinheimera sp.
TGATTGAGTTTGCGGCCACTGTGCGGGGGCATCAGCCGCAGGTACCAGAAAGCAGCCGCTTTGTGATGCACAGGCTGCAACATCAACCGGTGATTATGGGTTATCTGGTTTGTCACAAAAGTGCCGAAGGGCACAAGCTTATAGCGCTGATTGATCAAACCATGCAAAGGCCCGACTACCGCAAACAAGTGGTGGATCTACACCGGCAATACTTCAGTGCTGAAGATTTTTTGTTGATTAACGATGATTTGCAACAGATTTTCCAGCCACCACCGCAGTAACCTACTTCTGAGTCGCAGAAGAAATTTTCACGCTAAAACAACAAGCCTGCAGCTTTGACTTATTTAAACACCGGACAATCAGCAAAGAACCAGCCTTTGGCGTCTTTTGCCGACAGCTGGGGTGTAATTGCCTTGAGTGGCCACTGCACCGCCACACTCGGATCATTCCAGCACAAGGTGTATTCATCGCTGGGGTCATAATAATCGGTGCACTTGTATTGCAGTTCGGCCATATCACCTGTGACATAAAAACCATGGGCAAAACCAGGTGGGATCCACATCATGCGTTTGTTACTTTCGCTTAAGTATTCACCCACCCACTGACCAAAAGTTGCGGAGTTTTGCCGCATATCGACTGCAACATCAAATACTTCACCACGGGTTACCCGCACCAGTTTGCCTTGTGGCCGCAGCAGCTGATAATGCAAACCCCGCAAAATGTTTTTCCCTGAACCGGAGTGGTTGTCCTGCACAAAATGATAGTTCCCACAGTGTTTCACAAAATCGTCATGGCGGAAGCTTTCCATAAAAAAGCCCCGTTCGTCGTTGAATATTTTTGGCGTTAACAACATCACGTCAGCGATTGCCAGTTTGCGAAATTCCATCGTTTAAAGCCTTGTTGTTGCAGATATTCTGCTGATGCTATGGATTCTACCGGGAACACCGCCGCTGATTTTTGCTAAAAACCAGCCTGCAGTAATAGCGCAGTCATCCGGCGACAACAGCTGTGAATAAGCGGCAGCAGCAGTTTGTTTATGAGTTGTCTGCCTTGTTGCCTTGCCGGTAACTGTTATCCAGAACCGCCTGCCACCAGTGCTTATTGTTCAGGTACCAAAGCACGGTTTTACGCAACCCCGTGGCAAAAGTTTCTGTCGGTTGCCAGCCCAATTCTGCCTGAATTTTTGTGGCATCAATGGCATAACGCACATCGTGGCCAGGTCTGTCGGTGACATAACGAATTAAGTCGCGGTAATGGGCGACACCGGCAGGTTTTTGCGGTGCTAACTCTTCCAGCAAAGCACAAAGCGCCTCGACCACTTCAATATTCTGCTGTTCGTTATGACCACCAATATTGTAAGTTTCCCCGATACGCCCCTGCAGCGCTACTAACAGCAGCGCGCGGGCATGATCGTCCACAAACAACCAATCTCGGCTTTGTTTCCCATCGCCATACAGCGGCAAAGCTTTACCGCACAGCGCATTTAGAATCATCAGCGGTATCAGCTTTTCCGGAAACTGAAAAGGTCCGTAGTTGTTAGAACAATTGGTGATCAGCGTTGGCAAACCAAAGGTACGTTGCCATGCCCGCACCAGATGGTCTGAACTGGCTTTACTGGCTGAATATGGGCTGCTTGGCGCATAAGGTGTTGTTTCAGTGAATAAAGCTTCTGTGCCTGTTAAATCGCCATACACTTCGTCGGTGGAAATATGCATAAAACGAAAGGCGGCTTTTTTCACCTCATCAAGCTGCGACCAATAATGGCGCGCCGCTTCCAGCAAGGTATAAGTACCCACAATATTGGTCTGAATAAAATCTGCCGGGCCATCAATAGAGCGGTCAACGTGGCTTTCCGCCGCTAAGTGCAGCAGGATGTCGGGCTGAAAACGGGCAAAGATGTCGGCAAGGGCAGCTGCGTCACAAATATCGGCCTGCACAAAATGATAACGCTCAGCATCGGCCACGCTTGCCAGCGATTGTAAATTACCGGCATAAGTAAGTTTGTCCAGATTCACCACAATATGGTTGCTGTGCTGAATTAACTGACGCACCACCGCAGAGCCGATAAACCCCGCACCACCAGTCACTAAAAACGTTTTTACCGACATTCGGCACCTTGTATTGAGGGTTTGCTGTAACAACATCAACTGTTGCAAAAAGCACTATGGTCCAGCAACAAGCTGGCCGAAAGTAATTCGAAAAATTCAGCCACCTGCATCGCAAGCACTGACTGGGCAGCAACTATCACACCGGATGAATTTGTTGTTTTTCCTGCCGCTTCAACTGCAATC
>JAYRUI010000393.1:0-3569 GCA_041919175.1 Rheinheimera sp.
AGCTTGTGTGTGGTGGCTCTACCATGAAACAAATGACAGCGTTGTCAAAATGAAAAGAATGTGATTTTGATGATATTTTCTTGATGTTTTTTTGACATCAGGCCAAGCGCCGGATTTTGCTGGGAAATAACGGCGGTATTAAACAGGCCAGGCAGTGCGGCTTTTGCACTCACTCTGAAGTGACTTTAAGCTGACTGTGAAGTGGCCGTGGAGTGACCATCCAGTGATCGCAAATCCAGTGATAGTAAAGTGGTTGTGAACTGGTTCTGAAGTTACAGAGTTGCAGTTGTGCAGTGGTTGTGCCGGGACAACACAACTACCGCACTCTGATGTTGCTGTGTTCGGCACAGGCTTGTTTTGTTGGGGTCTGAAGCTGTCGCCGGCAGATTTTTACGGCTGTAATGATGCCGGTATATGGTGCGATGGAACCTTAACAGTGGGTATATTTTTGCGCAGGCTGGACGGTTGTTCACCAAAATGTTTTTGATATTGCCTGCTGAAATAACCCGGATCAGTAAAACCCACTTCATTGGCGACAGTGGCAATTGGCAAACTGGTTTCACTGAGCATCTTGCGGGCAGTTTCCAGCCGGTACTGATTAATCACCTGAGTAGGGGTTTTACCCAGATACTTTTTAAAACGCCGTTCTAAAGCGCTGACAGATAAATGTGCCCTGGCTGCCAGCGCTTCCAGTGCAATAGCCGAACGATAATGGTGCTGAATATAGTCCAGTGGAATTTTAATGGCTTTGAACTGTGACAGTGCCAGGCTTGGTTTTTCCAGCGGCCGGGCAATAGCGTAATAACCAATGATCTGGCCTGAGTGATCACGCAGCGGTTGTTTTGAAGTGATAAACCAGGCCAGAGCCCCTGTTACATCAAACTGCATTTCCAGTTTTTCCACCACGGCCTTGCCTTTGAACACTTGTTGATCACCCAACAACAATTGCGCCAACACCAGATTGTTGTTTTGGCTGATGTTCAATGGTAGTAGCGCGCCCGACAAACCAGTGTGTTGTAAAAAGCGTTGATTGGCATGCAGCAATAGGGCACCGCTACAGATCCAAAACAAAATATCAGGTAATAAATCAAACATATCAATCACTTGATCAGCAGCAAACGCTTTAATCACGGGGCAGCCGGTTGGCATAACTCAAGGCTCCAAACCACAGTTGTGGTGCAGGGGTTGGGTGTTTTTTCATCACATTTAAGCATTGTATACAATATAACGCTGAATTTGTCATATAAATATCCGATTTTGTCCTCACCGCTGAAAACCCGTTTTCTTTAGCATAAAACAGCAGCCACTCCGGCTGCACAGTTGCTCATTTGTGTCGCCTGATGCCGGTTTTTATCACTCATCCGGAGCGTTGTTGGCCAGGCGGCATCTTGTGGCGCGGCACCACTCATTCTTGATGACAAATGCAGTGCTGCCAGTGCCAAAACGGCAAACATAAAGTTAAAAAAACAAGTGCAACAATCGAAGGCTCCACTGCCAATGCAGTGGCAGTCCGGGTTTTGTTGACGCCAATATAATGAAAGGAACATAAAGCGATGAAAGATAAATTTCTGCTCAGCACTGTTTTGCTGATGATGTGCGCTACATCGTCATCAGTCAGTGCTGGTGCAAAGCCCGGCAAAAGCATCTTGCCTTTAACGCCGTGGCAATCCGCTGCGCCATCACAATCAATACCAGCAGTACAATCAACAGAAGCAGCCAAACACCTGCATAAAGAAGGTGAAATTTGTGGTACCGACCACAACCGCCAGAATTGGTCGCAATTGCAAAGCCAGTTAAGCAAGCAGCTGCGCGACCCAAAAAGCAAAGCCAGTAAAATTATGCAGCAGCACCATAAAATGACTGCGCAACCGGCAGCAGCAAATGGTCAGGGGCTGGCGGGGCGTTATTATATTCCGGTGGTGGTGCATATTTACGGCGCGCAGTTTAACTGCGAAGTGGGTAATGCCTGCCTGACCGATGAAAAAGTCATTGAAGCGATCCGCAAAACCTCGGAAGATTTTTTAGGCACTAATACTCAGGATGGTCCTATTCCGCCTGAATTTCAGGCCATTCGTGACAATCTGAATGTTGAATTTGTGCTGGCGAAAAAAGACCCTGCCGGCAATCCAACCAATGGCATAGTCCGGCATAACCGCGAGCAAGCGGGTTATGGTGAAGGTTCGGCTTTTAATAGCCAGATAGCAGCCGACGCCTGGGACAATTATAAATACATGAATGTGTATATTATGAATGACTTATATGCCGACGGTTCCACTAATAACTCAGGGGTGGCCTGGTATCCGGAAGTGGCAATGTCCAATGCCGGTTTGTCGCGGGTGGTGTACAACGGCTGGTATCTGGGAAGCAATACCAACGAAAACTTCCGCTCTGTGCTTACTCATGAATTTGGCCACTGGCTGAATCTGCCACATACCTTTGATGGCAATGAATGTTCCTTGGCCAATGAAACCTTTTGCGCTTTGTCAGGCGACCGCAGCTGTGACACCCCACAAATGGGGTTGTCGTCCATTATGCAAAACAACGTGCCGAACTGTTTAGGCAAGGCCACCAACACCGAAAACTTTATGCATTATTCCGATAACTACGCCATGTTTACGCAAGATCAGGTGGATCGGATGGTGGCGGCTTTGCACAGCCCGGCGCGGATAACCTTGTGGAGCAATGCCAACCTGATAGCCACAGGTCTGGATGAATACACCAGCAACGAACCCCACAACTGGGATGGTTCAGGCACTGACTCTGCGCCAGAAGGTGAAGATATCAGCCGCATCAATGGTTTATCCGGTGCCAAAGATGATATTGATACTTTCCCTGTGCAGGTACCGGCTGGCACTCAGGCGCTGGCAATTTATCTGGATGGTTTTAGTGAAGATCCGGATATGTATGTGTCCAAAGGCCAACAACCGACACCACCGGCCACCGCCGGCGGCGACTGGACAGCCGACCATATTTCTTTTAATGCAGCAGGTCAGGCTGAGTTTGTTGGTTTGCTGGCGCCTTCAGCCGGTGAAACTTATTACACCACAGTGCATGCTTTCAGTGCTTATCAGAACGCAAACTTAGCGGTCATTGCCGTGGACGACCCATTGTTATGTGAAGGTTGTCGCCGTGAAACTGTGCTGGATGTAAAAAACTTAGAGTCTGCCGCTGGTGCCACGCCAAAAACTTACCAATTTATTGTGCCTGCCAATGCCAGCAAAGTGTCTTTTGCACTGGTAGAAGGCTATTACGGCGACCCGGATTTACACGTCAGCCAGAACAAGGCGGTTTCGCTGGAATCTTTTGACTGCCGGCCATTTAGTGCACCTCAGCTCAGTGAATATTGTGAATTTAGCAGCGGTGGTACTTTTAACGTCATGATTGACCCTTACCTCGACTACGGTGGCGTGAAATTCCGCGTGTATTACGAAATCAGCGACAACAGCAATGCAGCGCCTGTTGCTATGGTGAATGGCCCTTATACCGCAACCACGCAAAGCCCAGTGCAGTTCAGCAGCCAGGGTTCAGCAGACGCTGACGGCAGCATCAGCGCTTATTTGTGGAATTTT
>JAYRUI010000394.1:0-3565 GCA_041919175.1 Rheinheimera sp.
TAAACCTTGTTCGGCGTCTATTTGCCATTGGCACTGACGGCGGTTCAGCTCAGGTTGCAATGACGCCATCACGTCTTGTAAATAATCGGACAGTTCAAATTCCCGCGGGCTGCTGGCCGATTTATCTACCGCCACCTGTTTAAAACTATTAATTAACTGAGCGGCGCGCTGAATGTTGCGCGTCAGAATATCCACTGTGGCAGTGGCGGTTTCCAGAAAACGGCCAAAAGCCAGCACACCCAGCTGTTGTTGCTGATGAGCGCTATTCAGTTCCTGCAGTTCGGTTTGCAAATGGCTGACCGCAGTCACACAAATCCCCAGCGGGGTATTTACTTCATGCGCGACCCCAGCCACCAAACCACCCAAAGACGCCATTTTTTCCTGCATCACTAACTGTTGCTGGGTTTGTTGCAGCCGCGCCACTATGTTGGCATTGGCCACTGCAATAGCAATATTGCTCGCCAGGGTGCGTACCAGATTAATTTGTTGTGGGGTAAAGGCCTCTATCACCGGACTTTGTAAGGTCAGGCAGCCAATTTTTTCGCCATTCACAATCAGCGGCAGATACAACACCGACTGCATCGGCTCGCCCATAGGCGGCGATGGAATTTCGTCTAAAAATTGTAAAAAGTCTTCGCGGCGCTGGATGTTCATTTCCCTTTGCTGGTTAAAACAAACCGCCGCCAAATGATGCTCAGGTTGCAGCTTCAGTTCAAAAGGTGCCATTTGCCTGCCATTTTCCAGCCAGTGGCTAAAATCCAGCGATTGCCGCTCAGCGCGGTAAATGCCAATGGCCAGCACATGCACGTCCATAATTTCGTTCAGGCTCTGGTGGCACAAAAACAGAATTTCCTGCAGATCCAAAGATGCAGTAATTTGTTTGGCGAGCATTTGCAGCAAGGTCATATCGCGGTAAGAATCGGCCAGCGCCTGATTTTGCGTTTGCAGCTCAACAGTACGGTTGGTCACCACTTGCTCCAACCAGCTGCGGGTGCGGCGCTCATTGCGCAATCTGAATCTTAAAAACAACCAGATACTGCCAAATAACAACAACACGGCCGCCAGCTTGGCGTACCAGGTAAGCCACCAGGGGGGCAGAATGCGGATTTGTATTTTACTGATGGCCGCATCCTGCCAACTTTGACCCGGGCTTTTTGCCATCACTTCAAACTGATAGTCATTGGGCGCCAGCCTGGTATAAGTGGCTCTTCTGCTGTTGGCGTCGGTTTCAATCCAGTCACGGTCAAAACCCACTAAACGATAACGATAACGGGTTTGCTCAGGCTGCACTAAATCCAGGGCGGAAAATTGCAGAGTAAACATATCTTGCTCATATTCCAGCCGGATTTGTTCAGCATAACCAATGGCCCTTTGCAGCACTGCATCGGCATTATTTTGCGGCTGCACTTTTTTATTAAATAAATTAAAGCCGGTGAAACGCGCCACTAAAGGCTGGTGCTGCGCAGGCAACTGGCTTGGTGCATAATAATCCAGCCCCTGATTACCGCCGCGATAATGCGTCCCTTCTGGCGTGACCCACCAGGAACCTATCCAGGTAGTGGCCTGAAAGCCGTGTGCTTCGCCAAATTGCACCAGCTCTTGTTGTAACCTGTTACGGTATAACCACAAGAAGTTGCTGGCCCGACGCAACTTGAGATCAGCGTCTTCACCACCCAGATAAGATTTAAATCCTTCAATGCGGCTTGGATCTTTGTTATCTCTGAGCACTCTGTGATTGACACCTCCGGCCCGCACCCACAATTCACCGGCTTCCTGATAAATCAGCTGAATACCGTTAAAACGTAAACCCGCGCCTGTGCCATCGCCTTCCCGCCAGCTCTGAATTTTGCCGGTTTTGTGCTCAAATCTGGATAAACCCTGGTCGGTATAACCTATCCATAAATCGTTATATTCATCGGCCTGTAAAGTGGCGATAGTGTTGCTGCCAAGGCCGGTGTCTGACGCCGGATCTTGTTTAAAATGCCGGATATCGTCTGGTTTCAGCAAAAACAGGCCATCGCCTCTGGTGCCCACCCATAATTGTTTTAAAGCATCTAAATACAACACCCCGATGTTCAGTTGTTGCGGCTCTTTGGTTAATGCATAAGGCCGCCATAAACCTGTTTGCAGCTCGAGCTGAAATAAGCCAACGTCAGTACCCACCCAAATGACACCATCCTGGTCTTGCAACACGTGCCTGGCCAGCGTTGGTTTAAATTGCAGATTTGCATCCACCTGAATAGGGTAACGTTTGACACTGGCCGTTAGCGGGTCAAACAGCGCAACACCACCATCGCGGTTTGCCAGCCAGAATTTACCGTTTTCGGCGGGGGTAATAGCAAAAACATCATTGTGCGCCAGTAATTCAGCTTTGCTTGGATCTGCTGGTAAAAACCTGACCTGCTGCGCCATACCTGACAAAGCATATAAACCGGCCGGGCTTTTTAACCATAAAGTGCCTTGCATATCCAACAACAAACCTGTGAGGTTATTGCTTTGCAACTGAGCCGGCACCATAGGATTGGCTTTAAACTGCTGCCATTGGGTCTGGCCTGGCTTTAATAACCAGAGCCCCTGATCATAACTACTGGCCCAAAGCGCACCGTCATTGCTAAACCAGACATCTGTCACCAGCCCTGTCGCCAGAGTGGCGGGTTGGGCCGGCATGGCTTTGAGCCTGGCTTCATCCGCATGATAGCTATATAAACCACCGCCATAACTGCTCAGCCAAATCCGGCCTTCATTGTCACTTTTAATGGCGGTTACCGCAGCCGCAGTTAAAGCTGAATTTTGTATACTAAACAGTTGCTTATCGAGGCGTTCTGGATGCCAGCGCAAAGCGCCGCCTTTGGTTTGGCCTCTGCTACGCAGTGGTGCGTTGCCTGTGCCTATCCACAAATAACCATCCTGATCACGCAGCAGGGTATTAATGTATAAACCGTCAATTTCGTTGGCAACACCAGGCAGCTGCACCGCTTCCAGCTCTTTTTTTTCTGCCAGCCAGCGAAACAGCCCTGCACCATAAGTGCCGACCCAAAGTTCGTTTTGTGCGTCCTGATATAAAGCGCTGATTTCAACTTGTTGCGCCACACCACTGCCACGCGGCAAAGGAATGCGGCTGAATTTTTCAGTGGCGGGGTCAAACAGATTTAAACCACCATAACGGGTGCCAATCCAGAGCTGGCCTCGGCGGTCGACCATTAAAGTGGAAATCCAGTCGGCAGACAAACTGCTGGCATCGGCCGGATTGGCGCGGAAAGCTTCTATGTCCTGACCGTCATACCGGTATAAACCATGTTGAGTGCCGATCCAGAGGAAACCTTGTTGGTCCTGAACGAATGCTGTGGTCTGAGATAAATTGGGGTGTTGACGGGACAGTTGTATAAAGCGGCTATAGACCAACACAGATTTTGGCTGCATCGCAGCGCCATTGCCGGAAAAACTGCTTTGTGCCCAAAGTGGTGAGGCCCAGAACCAGCAACAACAAAAAACCAGCACCAACCTTTCCCACATAGCAGCTATGTTCCGACGTCTTTATGTTAACGCCTAGTATTGTTGCTTTTTG
>JAYRUI010000395.1:0-3565 GCA_041919175.1 Rheinheimera sp.
GTGTCTGAATGGCCACGCCAGTGTAATGGTTCTTGCTGTTGCATCAGTTCTGTGCGCAAGATGTGGTGGTTATAAATTTCACCGTTAAAAGCCATCACGTACCGCTGTGACTGCGACTGCATCGGCTGATGTCCGGCAGGCGATAAATCAACAATCGCCAATCTGCGATGAGAAAAACCTATCCCCTGCTCAGCCTGATACCAGACGCCCTGATCATCAGGTCCCCGGTGCGCTATGGCATCGCCCATCCGGAGCAATAACTCTGATGCAAGCCCGGCAGGTTGCTCTGCTGCCAAAAAACCGGAAAATCCACACATATAACTACGAACTCCACAACTAACACTGCATCACAGGTTGATAGAACAAAGAAACTGGGGGCTGGTTTTCATCCAAAAGGTAATATCAGCTACAACTATTTAAGACTGCGAAACAAGGTTTCCCAGACCTCAACCACAGCATCTCTACTGTATTTTAGATGAACGCCCTCTGAAGCGAGCTGACTTAAACGCAGCCGCTCAGACTCATCAGCCATCAAACTGCGAAGCTCTGTCGTTAAACCAGCCTCGTCATTTAACGGCACCAGTCTGGCGAGCCGTCCCTGTTCAGTAATTTCGGCAGGACCGCTGGGGCAATCATAAACAATACTGGGCACACCAAGACCAAGCGCTTCAAGCAGAGCATTTGGAAAACCTTCAAAACAGGACGTCATCATAAAAATATCGGCATTGACCAGCTCAACCCAGGGTTGTTTGGTATCACCACAAAAGATGATTTGGCCGCTACAAGGATGTTGTTGCGCCAGATATTCCAGTTTCTGGCGCTCCGGACCGTCACCGAATATCTTTAAACACCAGTGAGGGTATTGTGTTGCCACGGCCAGAAATGCCGTCATTAAATGTTCGGTTTGTTTACCTGCAGTGAGCCGCCCAAGGCTCACCACAGTTTTAGTGTTGCTCTCAGGCTGCCTGACATACTGCTCCCTGCCAAAAGGTAATGGATTCGCAACTACAGCAACTCTTTGAATATGATTAAAAAGTTGTGGAACCTTCGCAGCAACAGCCTGGGTCTGAACCGTCAGTAAGTCGGCATATTGATATAGATGTTTACACAACATCTTCCAGTACCAGGGTTGCGGGTAAAACTCAGGATCTGTCCTTTCACTGATGATCACCGGGATTTTTAACCCTATCCCCGCAAGAATAGCCATGATATTGGCACTGGGTAAAAATGACAGGACCAGATCCGGAGTCTGACTCTGCAGTATCTTCCTGAGCTTATAGAGTCTGGCAAAAGAGCGTTGTGATCTGCCGAAAGTACAAGGGTATGTACCGGCGAGATAAATCACCTCAATTGCTGGATCAAGCGGGAAAAAACATGGGTCTACGCCGGCGTAAGTTGCAATTAACGTCACCTGATGCCCACGCTGCACCCAGGCATTGCAGAGTGTGGTTGCAACACGCTCGGCACCACCAAAGTGAAGGGAGCTGACTAAAAAAGTTATCTTCATTTATTGCATCCAATACAGCCATTGAACGATAGAAAAAGCTAAAAATAAAAGAATGACCAATGGCCGTTCAACGGGACCAAATCTAAATAGTAAAACAAATATAAACGGCAACGCCGCAGACAAAAACCGCGCTCCGTAAACTGAAAATACTGTACAAAAAACAAAGACGGATAAAAACGTAACTGCGATGCCATTGGAATAATCGCGGAAAAACTTTTTCTGCTGAAAATAACACATCGCAAGCACAAATACCCAGATAGACGCATAAGCCCAACCAGAAGCATCCGCTTCGTAGTTGGCTCGGCGGTCACCGAAAAACTCCAGGATCCAGGCCCTGAGCGGACCGACAACAGCCGCCACTAAAAAGCCGGCAAACACCAACAAACTGCATGAAACAATACTTTGGTAATTATATTTTTCCGACCAACGGATAATAAAATGCACTGAAAGCGCAATAAAGAAAAACAAAAACGAGGCCGTATGAATAAAAAAGGCTATACAAACCAAAAACAGTGCCATCGACTTTAATCGGCTGTTAAAAGCGAGCAACAGGACAACCATAGCCGCCGCCATCCGTAGCTGCGAACACGCCAGATCTATAAAAATGGGGTTTAAGACTAAAATAGCGCCAAAAGGACCAACTCTGGACGTGACAAAATAACAGTAAGACCAGGCCACTAAAAAAGTGACACCGGCAAAAATCTCATTGAGCGTAAACCCCATTGATGTATTTAACCAACGAACCCCTTTATTCCATAACTGCTCGTTAAACAGGAAAAAGAAAAAGGTGTCAGTTCCAAACTCTAAATCGTAATCTGGTTTACTTAAGAACATGAAAAAGTAAACTTGCCGGTCTTCGAATGGCATACCAAAGACCGATTCCCAGTCCACCGCTATGAACATGGTCGCAAAAAGCAACGATACCAGCATCGCCACCATTTTGGTTTCAAAACTAATGGGTTCTTTAATCATTTTGGTGACGACAAACGTGATGAAAATGGCGAAGACAAAATAAACGTTAACATGATCAGCAGATTGCGATATATCCGCAGTTCAATGGGACGACATAAAAACGCCTTTAACGTACACAATAAACATTGACGTAAATCTGCAACTTCGAGATAAGTTTTACCCAGCACAGCCATTAACAACGCATAATCAGCTTTGTTGTAACGGCTTATCATGTCACCGAACTCTTGCAGAAAAAGCGAATAACCAATAATTTCGTCTTTGGATTTTGCCTGTGTTTTCGTCGCAATACGGCTCAACCCCTCCACATCGAGATGATATAGCCGGACAACCCTGGTTGAATAAAGCACCTGATATTGTTGCGCCAAACGCAGATATGCAAGAGATTCAAAACCGTTACGGACTTTTTCTTCATACAAAAATTGTTTATCACGTACTAGCGCAGCAGCTATGACATGCACCCACTCTCCTGCAGGTTTGATGTCCCTTTTTATTAAGTCCGGATACGAAAACAACTGCTGATTGCCAGATAACCAACTGGCGGGTGAACCATCAAGATATTGAACGGCAAAACAAAAATCTTTTACAGCCGGGTGATCAGCAATCACTGCTGCAACCTCAGACAAAGCAGATGAGGTAAATTCATCGTCGCTATCGAGAAATGTGACCCAGTCCGAATCCGCACTTACCTGTGCAAGCCCGCAATTCCTGGCCCGGTTTACGCCACTGTTCTGTGGCAACTGCAGTAATCGGAACCTTGTGTCTGTCAGGTATGGAGTAATTTTCCCCACAGAATTATCCGTCGAACCATCGTCAACAATGATCACTTCAAAATTTTGATAGCTCTGTTGCTGCAATGAATTTAACGCCCGTTCGAGTGTTTTTTCCCGGTTATATACCGGCATAATCACCGAAAACTTAACGGACATGACCGATACTCCTTGTTACTTTGGCAAACATGGGCCTGACAAATGTTCGCGCCCTGGAGCTGAGCACTCCGGCACTGAAAGAACAAACAAACATCAGACCGCAAAACAACACAACCTGCCACCAGCTTAAAGCGTGCAGCTCCACATTCAGCGCAATAAC
>JAYRUI010000396.1:0-3561 GCA_041919175.1 Rheinheimera sp.
GCGCTTATCACCCAAGGTGTACCGAATTATTATGGCGAACAAAGGTTTGGCCATTCGGGTGGTAACTTACTGCTGGCGGCGAAGCTTTTTGCCGGCCACAGTATTCCGGACCGGCAGCTGCGTGGGTTAGCCTTGTCGGCCAGCCGCTCTATGTTATTTAACCAACAATTGTCCGGCCGAGTCACCCAGCAGTTATTCGACCAGTTATTGCCGGGTTCTGTGGTACAGCTGGATGGTTCAGGTTCGGTGTTTTCGGTGGAAGTTGCCGACGACGCTATTTTGCAGCGTCTGACTGAAGGGGATATTCACCCCACTGCAGTGCTGCCGGGCATTGGTAAAGTGCTTGAAAGCGGTGACGCTCTGGCATGGCAACAGCAGCAACTGGGCCCTTTTGCCCATTGGGTGCAGGCGCTTTGTGATTTAAACGTCAATACAGAAAGACGCGCCGCGCGCTTAAAACCAAAAGCGCTGAGTTATCAATGGCAAGCTGATACACTCGAACTGCAATTTGCGCTGCCAACAGGTTGTTTTGCCACTTCAGTGCTTAGAGAATTGGTGAAATATCAGGATGTCAGCCGCGACTTTTCCAGTCTGGAGTTATAGATGCGGATTTTATTAAGTAATGATGATGGGGTGCATGCCAAAGGCATTTTGGTATTGCAGCAGGCTTTATCACAAATTGCAGAGGTCACTACCGTCGGGCCGGATCGCAATTGTAGTGGCGCCAGTAATTCGTTAACTTTGCTGAACCCGCTGCGCACCCAACGTCTGGATAACGGTTTTATTGCCGTCAACGGCACGCACACCGACTGTGTGCATCTGGCGATTAGTCAGCTGTTTGATAAAGCACCGGATCTGGTGGTGGCAGGTGTTAACCATGGTGCCAATTTAGGCGATGATGTGCTCTATTCCGGCACTGTTGCCGCGGCCACTGAAGGGCGCCATCTGGGGTTGCCTGCGATTGCGGTGTCGCTGGCGGGCCACAATGATGAGCATTTTGAAACTGCAGCTCATGTCACAGTACAGGTGATTAAAAAGCTCAAATCCCATCCACTGCCTTCTGATCAAATTTTAAATATTAACGTACCGGCAGTGCCTTTAAGTGAACTCAAAGGTATTGCTGTTACCCGGCTTGGACGGCGGCATAAAGCTGAAACCATGACCAGCACCACAGATCCATGGGGTAGATCGATTTACTGGTACGGTTCTTTAGGCCCGGAGCTTGATGCCGGCGAAGGCACAGATTTTCATGCGATAGCTCACGGCTATGCGTCGGTCACGCCTTTGCAGATTGATATGACAGCCTACCGTAGCCTGGAGCCGCTGCGTGACTGGTTAGACGGGATAGAGCTGTAACGATGGCGGTCGCAACTCAGCGCAGTGCCGCTTTGCTGGCACAAAAGTTACAACAGGACGGCATCAAAGACGCCAAAGTGTTGGCCGCACTTGCCAATACGCCGCGGCATTTATTTGTTGAAACCATACTGGCGCATAAAGCTTACGAAAATACTGCCTTGCCGATAGGTCAGGGCCAGACCATTTCACAGCCTTATATCGTTGCGCGGATGACTGAGCTATTGCTTGCACAAAATGAAACAAAGGACTGGCATCCTTTAAATGTGTTGGAAATTGGTACTGGCTCCGGTTATCAAACCGCTATTCTGGCGCAGCTATTTACCAAAGTTTGCACTGTTGAACGTATTAAAGCTTTGCAGTTTCAGGCCAAACGCCGCCTGCAACAGCTGGATTTACACAACGTGGCGATGAAACATGGGGATGGCTGGCTTGGCTGGGCCAGTAAAGCACCTTTTGATTGTATTATTGTGACTGCTGCGCCAACACAAGTGCCGGCAGATTTACTGGCGCAGCTCAAAGATGGTGGCCGTTTAGTGATACCCGTCGGGGCGCAAGAGCAGGTGCTCAGGGTTTATACCCGTGCCGGTGATGAATTTAACCAACAAGATGTTGAAGCGGTTCGGTTTGTCCCTTTGGTTCCGGGCGAATTGGCCTGATTTCAGCTGTACAGGAGTGGTCGTTGAGAATTTTCCAATGGATGTATGACAAAGCGCTGGTTTGGGCAAAACATCGTCATGCCGAACGTTATTTATTTGGGTTAAGTTTTACTGAGTCGGTGATTTTTCCAATTCCGCCTGATGTGATGTTGGCGCCTATGGCGCTGGCGCACCCGGAAAAAGCCTGGCGTTATGCCTTTTTAACCACTTTAGCTTCGGTGCTGGGTGGGATTTTTGGTTATCTGCTGGGCTGGTTGTTGTATGAACCTGTGGTGTTGCCTTTTATTCAGTACATGGGCTACCAGGACACTTTTGCTTTGGTTGAGCGCTGGTTTAGTGAATATGGGGTTTGGGTGGTGTTTATTGCCGGATTTTCGCCTATTCCCTATAAGCTTTTTACTGTGGGCGCAGGCTTAATGCAGATGGCATTTTTGCCTTTTGTGATTGCATCCGCCATTGGCCGTGCCAGCAGGTTTTTTCTGGTGGCGGGCCTGATGTATTGGGGCGGCGCCAAAATGCAGCAAAAATTGCGCGAAATCGTGGATATTCTCGGCTGGGGCACTGTAGGTCTGGGCGCAGTGTTGTACTTCATTTATGGCTAAGCTGATGTGGCAACGCTGGGTGATGTCGGGACTGGTGCTGGGGCTTGTTGCCTGTTCAGGCTCGCAAAGTCCGGCGCCGGTCGATTCCTGGTCGGCTAAATCCAGACAAAAAGCCAGTTTGCGCGCTGAGACTTATCAGGTGAAAAAAGGCGATACGCTGTTTTCTATTGCCTTTCGTTCTGGCATGGATTACCGCGCTCTGGCGAGGCTGAACCGTATTCCGGAACCTTATACCATTTATGTCGGTCAGGTGCTGGTGACAGGGCAGGATACCGGGTATCAAACAGCGCTGCGTGGACCACAATCCTCAGTTAAATCAGCAAATAAGAACTATTCAAACTCAGTCAATTCAAACAGTTCATCAAATAACGCTAAAGTAGTTGCACGGCAAAATCAAAAGCGCTATGGTCAGAATCAACAGGTCAAAGAACCTGAAAAAACCGGCAATATTACCAGTAATGGAAACGTATCGCAATGGTTGTGGCCAGTTAAAGGTCCTATTCTCGCGAAGTTTTCTCACCAGGAGCATGGCAACAAGGGCCTGGATATTGGGGGTGCTGTCGGGACACCGATTAAAGCTGCAGCGGCAGGTCAGGTAGTTTATGCCGGCAATGCGCTGCGAGGTTACGGCAATCTGGTCATTATCAAACACAACGATGATTTCCTTAGTGCCTATGCTCACAATAACCGTTTATTGGTGAAGGAGCGGGAATCGGTGGTTGCTGGTCAATTGATTGCAGAAATGGGCAACACTGATGCAGAACGCGTACAGCTGCATTTTGAAATTCGTTTTCGTGGCCAATCTGTTGATCCGCTCAAATACCTAAAATAAAAAAACCACAAGCTCAAACGAAAAGAAAGGATTTCTGGCAGTTAAGCGTCACTACCCTGGTAGAGTTGGGAGAAGGATATGGGACACAAAGATGAAGACGAAGTAGTTGATTTTA
>JAYRUI010000397.1:0-3548 GCA_041919175.1 Rheinheimera sp.
AACCCGCCTTATATTGACGCCCTAGATCCACATTTAAGCCAGGGAGATGTGCGTTTTGAGCCGCTTTCGGCTTTGGTGGCAGCCGATGAGGGGCTTGCTGATATCCGAATTATTTGTGATGGTGCCCGCAACCGATTAAATGCCAACGGCTGGTTATGGCTGGAGCATGGGTATCAGCAGGCCGAAGCTGTGCAGGCCATTTTAGCTGCAGCTGGTTATTCACAGGTGCAATCGCGCCGCGATTACGGCAATCAATGGCGTATCACAGGCGGCATGTTGCCATAAGCCTGATTTTATTCAGCTTTTTTATCAACCTTTGCATTTTTTCTTGTTGTATTGTTTTGACCCAAGCCAGATTAGCGCATATAACTATTGAAGTGACATCAATTGGTTAGCATGAGGGATTTGGAGTGGCCAACGATTTTTTGTTTGCAGATGAACCGGATGAAGTGAGCCCGGTGCACAGCGGCAGCTGGAAGGTGCTGATTGTTGATGATGAACCTGAAGTACATGCGGTCACTAAACTCGCCCTCAGCGACTTTTCTTTTCAGGGCAAAAACCTGGAATTTATCAGCGCTTATTCCGGTGCTGAAGCGAAAAAAATGATTGAACAACATCCGGATGCGGCCATTATGCTGCTGGATGTAGTGATGGAAACGGACGATGCCGGTTTGTTGGTGGCCCGGTATATCCGCGAAGATTTACACAATCATTATGTGCGCATTATTTTACGTACAGGCCAGCCAGGGCAAGCGCCGGAGCGGCAGGTGATTGTCAATTACGATATCAACGACTACAAATCCAAAACAGAACTGACAGCACAAAAACTCTTTACTGTGGTGATGTCGAGTCTGCGTTCTTACCGCGACATTTTGTCTATTGATGCCAGCCGGCAAGGTTTGGAAAAAATCATCACAGCGTCCGCTGATTTATTTTCTGCCCATTCGATGGAGCAGTTTATTGATGGCGTGCTGCAACAACTGACTTCCATTTTAGGCTGTAACGAAAATGCTTTGTTGGTGACGTCCAGTCTGGTAGCGGGCAACACCCATGAAAATCAGGATCCCGATCAGCTGGTGGTGTTTGCAGGTCTAGGGGAGTTTGAACATAAAGAAGGGCAGGCGGTGTCGTCTGTGCTGGATCCAGTGCTGATGGATGCTTTTCATCAGGCGCTGCATAGCCGCAGTATTGTGTATCGTGACAACTATTTAGTGGCGTATTGCACCAGCAAATTTACCCACGGCTCATTGCTTTATGTGTCGGGTTTACCCAATCTGGTGAATGACAACCAAAAACGCCTGATTGAGCTTTTTTCGCAGAATGTGCAGATTGCGTATGAAAACGTGCAGTTGCAACACGAAATTGAAGATACCCAACGTGAAATTGTGTACCGCTTAAGTGAAGCAGTAGAGCAGCGTTCTATTGAAACCGGTAATCATGTAAAGCGGGTGGCTTTTATTTGTTATGACCTCGCCAAAGCTTATGGTTTGCCAGACACTGAAGCGGAAAAACTGATGTTTGCATCGCCTTTGCATGATGTCGGCAAAGTGGGTATTCCGGATGGTATTCTGAATAAACCAATGAAACTGGCAGATCAGGAGTGGGAAGTGATGAAAACCCATTCCAGCATTGGTTATGAAATTTTAAAAAACTCCAAAAGAGCCATTATCCAGGCCGGCGCTATTATTGCGCGTGATCATCATGAAAAATGGGACGGTACTGGTTACCCAGCCGGCAAAGCAGGGGAAGATATTCATATTTATGGCCGTATCGCGGCTATTGCCGATGTGTATGACGCTTTGCGGCACAGGCGTTGTTATAAAGCCGCCTGGACCCAGGAAGCGGCAATGGAAAAAATTATCAGTGAATCCGGCAAACAATTTGAACCTGCGCTGGTAGAAATATTAAAAAGCCGGGTCGACAAGATAGAGGCAATTTTGCAAAAATACCCGGACGAAGAATAAATCCGGTTTTTCGGCAACAAACCACCCAAGGGTGGTTTGTTTTTATGAAAGCCGCAGTTCAGGCAACAAGACGCCGTTGCAGATGTGAAGATGCGGGCAAGGGCGTCACACAAAACGCTGTGGTTTTTTTTCACTTTTATCTGGTTATAGGATCTCTCTGATGTATATGGCAATAAAACACAGCCACATGTTGTTGGTGGCTTTAAGTCTGGCGTTTTTAGTTTTACGTTTTGTGTTGTCGCTGACAGGTTCTGCACTGTTGCAACGCAAGTTTTTTAAAGTAGCCCCACATATTATCGACACTTTTTTACTGTTATCTGCGGTCGCCCTGATGGTGACTATCCAGCAGTATCCTTTTGTAAACCCATGGCTCACAGAGAAGCTGCTGGCGGTACTGGCTTATATTGCGCTGGGTGTGATGGCTTTTCGCGGCCGCACCACCACCTTGCGGGTGTTTGCTTTTGTCGGCGCCCTTGGCTGGCTGGTGCTGGCGGTGAAACTGGCAATGACCAAAACACCGGTATTATTTGGCTGATTGTGCTGGCGCCGGTGTTAAACTGGCGCCCGATTTTATTTTTTCTGTGCAGGAGGCCTGATGGCCATTCAAACAATTCAGGTAGGTAACATTCAGGTTGCCAACGATCAACCTTTTGTACTTTTTGGCGGTATGAATGTGCTGGAATCGCGCGATATGGCGATGCAGGTGGCCGAAGAGTACGTAAAAGTCTGTGAAAAGCTGGCGATTCCGCTGGTGTTTAAGGCTTCTTTTGATAAAGCCAACCGCTCGTCGGTGCATTCTTACCGCGGCCCTGGTATGGAAGCGGGTTTAAAAATTTTTGAAGAAATTAAACGCACTTTTGCTATTCCGTTGATCACCGATGTGCATGAACCTTATCAGGCTGCGCCTGTTGCTGAAGTGGTTGATGTGATTCAGTTACCGGCATTTTTAGCACGCCAAACCGATTTAGTCATTGCGATGGCCAATACCGGAGCTGTGATTAATGTTAAAAAACCACAGTTTTTAGCACCGCATGAAATGCGCCACATCATCACCAAGTTCCGCGAAGCCGGCAACGACAAGGTGATTTTATGTGAGCGGGGTTCCAGCTTTGGTTATAACAACCTGGTGGTGGACATGCTGGGCATGGACGAGATGAAACAATATGCCCCGGTGATTTTTGACGCCACCCATGCGCTGCAAAAACCAGGTGGACGCACTGACTCTGCTGATGGTCGCCGTGCTCAGGCAGCCCAGCTGGCGCGCTCTGGGATGGCGCTTGGTTTGGCAGGTTTGTTTATTGAAGCCCATCCAAATCCAAACGAAGCCAAATGTGACGGTCCTTGTGCGCTGCCACTAAGCAAACTGGAAGGTTATCTGACACAAATGAAAGCACTGGATGATTTAGTCAAAAGTTTTGCGCCGCTGGATACCTCGGCAAACTAAACCGCAAACTTCGGCAGAGCTCGCAAGGCTTTTGCCGTCTCATCTGGTTTAATGAAAAAGGCGCGTCACTGTGATAGTGACGCGCCTTTTTTGTACCTGTAGGCGCTTTGTAACAGAGTTCTATATGAAAGAGTTCTTGG